>JAGYOI010000272.1 GCA_018399395.1 Prolixibacteraceae bacterium | reverse complement strand
ATTTGTGTGTTCCCCCTCCGTATTGTTGAATTTTTCCCCAGGCTGGTTTCGTTGGTTTTCGTGTTAAACCAGCCATCGGTTGAGTAAATGTTGGTGCTGTCGCCCAGAATGGTTGTTTCCCCATTGAAGGTTGCTGTTTCGGTGTCGGTATTGTAGGTCATGGTGTCGGTAAACATCTCGTAATCGTCGTTTACCAGCCTTACCGAATTTGTAAAAAACATTTCGCTTTTCTGGCTGTAGTACCGGCCAATAATACTGGTTAGGGTGTTTGTGCTATCCACAATTTTGCCTCCATGCTCGTAGTACCCGATGTCGGTTTTCATATCAAAATCAAGCGAGTCGGTCGTGAGTGTAATGCTTGGGTCGGTAAGTTCTACATTACGGCGTGCATGGGCGATTTCAGTTTCGCCATTGTAGTTAATGAAATCGGCCCTGATGTGAACGGTATCGTTGCTGATAATATGAACATTGCTGAAAGCATCGACCATGTTTTTATCGGAGTAAAACCATACACTGTCGCAATACATTAAAATGTTTTTGTGTGAAAGCTCTACGTTGCCAATCAACCTCCTGATGTTTTCTTTGGCACCCTGGCTTGAGCGTAATATATCGGCATGTTCGATTTCGATTACCTTCTTTGTTTTCTCCTGTGATAATACGGTGAAAGTGAATAAGACGAAAGGGCACAATAAAAGCAGCCTGACTATAAAAGACAGGCTGGGTTTATTGTTTTTATAATGTATTTTGTTGTTCATGCGGCTTGTTACAACAATTGATCGATAATTGATTCAACGGAAATGTTTTCAGCTTCGGCTTTATAGTTTTTGATAATTCTGTGCCTTAGTATCGAAACGGCAACAGCCTGCACATCTTCAATGTCGGGTGAATATTTGCCGTGGAAGGCCGCGTGTGTTTTTGCGCCTATTACCAGGTATTGCGATGCGCGTGGGCCAGCTCCCCATTTCAGGTAATTGTTGGTTACATCGGGGGCATACTTTGTATTCGGACGGGTTTTTGAAGCCAGCATAACCGCGTATTTCAATACATTCTCGTTGATTGGTATTTTGCGGATTAATTTTTGGAAAAAGAGGATTTCTTCTTTTGTAAGAACCTTGTTAAGTGTGGGTTCTTTTGAAGAAGTCGTATTCTCAACGATGGTAATTTCGTCGTCAAATTCCGGATAATCGAGCCATAATGAAAACATAAACCTGTCGAGCTGTGCTTCGGGCAGGGGATAGGTACCTTCCTGCTCAATTGGGTTTTGGGTTGCCAGTACGAAGAACGGTTTATCGAGAATGAAATGCTGTCCGGCCGAGGTCACCGATTGTTCCTGCATGGCTTCTAACAATGCCGATTGGGTTTTTGGGGGCGTACGGTTAATCTCATCGGCCAGGATAATGTTGGCAAATACAGGGCCTTTTATGAATTTGAATTCTTTACTGTGGTCGAGAATTTCGGTTCCGATGATGTCAGAAGGCATCAGGTCGGGGGTAAACTGAACCCGGTTATAATCGAGGTCAAGTACTTTGGCAATGGTGTTAACCAAAAGTGTTTTAGCCAACCCCGGAACACCAACCAAAAGGCAGTGCCCCTGGCTGAATATTGATATCAGTATTTGTTTTATTATTTCATTCTGGCCATAAACTGCTTTTCCAATCTCATCTATCAGTTGAGTATGTTTTTGGTTGAGGGCATCAATGGCTTCTTTGTCTCCTTTATAATTCATAGTATCTTGTCTTTGTCGTTCAAAAATAACTATTTAATCCAGTTTTCGAAGTTGAAATTGCAATTTTGATAGGTTGGATCAATTCGAATATAGGTTTTTGCCTGACGATTGGAAATCCATTCCTGTATAACTTCGTTTTGCTTTTTCTGCAAAAACATTTCACTGAGCATCGGGTAATCTTCCGAAAGGTTGGCCTTGTGTTGTTCAATTTTATCAATCAGCTTTACAATTTTTATTTCTTCACGTTGGTTGTCCATGTTAACAGACAAGAAAGGGTCAGATATTTCATTAATATTCAGGCTGGCCAATTTTTTGGAAACATCGGGCGGGAGTTGGTCAATTTCAAATTTCGACGACATGGTTTGTTCGTCAACAACCAACCCACCGCTGTTCCGGGTATCCTTATCGGTTGAAAAGCGCATGGCTGCCTCGGCAAAAGAAATTTTCTCAGCCCTTATGTCATTAACCAGACTGTCCATGGCTTGTAATGCTTTTTCTTTTGTTTCGGTATCAATCTTGGGCTTCATAATGATGTGCCTGCAGCGTACTTTGTCACCTTCGCGGTCGATCATTTGAATGAGGTGGTAACCGAAATCACTTCTCACTACATTTGAAATTTGTCCGGGCTTAAGGTTGAATGCAGCTTGCGAAAAGGCCGGGTCCATTTGTGAACGTCCAAAATAACCTAAATCACCACCATCGCTTGCACTGGGGCCCTCGGAGTATAAAACGGCAAACATGGTGAAATTTTCACCGTCTTCAACCCTTTTCTTTATTTTACGCAATTCAGTTTTTATCCGGTTTTCTTCTTCCTCTTCAACCTCGGGCTGGAGGGTGATTTGTGCATATTCGTATTGTGTTGGAATAACAGGTTTCTCGTCATCGGTTAAGTTACGATAGAAATAACGTACTTCGGATGGCGTTGCCTTTAAATTCTCAATAATTTTATTTCGCATCTGGCTGCTTAATATTTCATTTTCAATAACATCCCTGAGATCTGCTTTTATTGTAGCAATCGGTTTTTTGAAATATTCTTCAACAGCTTGTTGCGAACCAAGGTGTTGGGTGAAATAATCAATTCGCATGTTTAACTGCTGGTTGATTTGGCTGGGGGTAACCTCAATGGTTGTGTCTAACTGGGCTTCGGCTACCAGTAGCTTTTCGACCATCAGGTCTTCAAGTATTTCGCACTTCATGTCGCCTTCCGACGTTATACCCTGTGCCTGGTTCTGAAGGTGTACCGCTTCAATGTCTGATTTTAA
>JAGYOI010000271.1 GCA_018399395.1 Prolixibacteraceae bacterium | reverse complement strand
TGCTTCAGAACTGCAAAAAATATTTTTGATAATAATTGAAATATTTAGCAATTTTGCCGGTGTTGATGTCATTGAACTAACAAGATCAATTTTTAGGGATGAACAAACAAGCAACAGGATTAAACAACTCAACCCTATTTTTTATCAAAATCTGGAAAAATACGAAGCAGCATGATAATCAATCTTGTAAAATATTCTATATAACATTGATACATAATGAATTACATGACTAAAAATGTAAATAAAGTATATTTTAAAATTCCTAACACATTGATTATATGCCAATTACGAAGTCCAAATTAAAAGATATATTATTTAAGTTATATTATGAATAAAAAAGAGATAGCAAATTATAGAAACGAAGCAGAAAATCATTTGACAAATGAATTATTACCATTTTGGACAACCAGGATGGTAGATAATACATTTGGCGGTTATATAACACATTTTGACAAAAACGGTTTTGATACTGGGGAAGATGAAAAGTCATTAATTTCACAAACAAGGTGTTTATATACAATTTCTTCAGCACATCGGGCAGGCTTTGGCGGCGGAAACTATTCAAAAATAGCAAAACATGGTGTTGATTTCCTAATAAACAAAATGTGGGATAATGAACATGGTGGTTTTTACTGGATGGTCAACCGAAAGGGAGACATAACAAATGATCAGAAAATCATTTACGGGCACAGCTTCGCCATTTATTCGTTGAGTGAATACACGCTGGCCACCGGCGACAAACGGGGTATTGAATTCGCGGAAAAGGTTTTTGACCTGCTCCAGAAATATTGCGTTGATTCTATGTATGGCGGTTACCGGGAAATGTTTCACCGCGACTGGACACTTTGCGGCCCGGGTAGCCAGGGCGGCGACCGAAAAACCATGGATGTGCACATGCACTTGATGGAGGGGTTCACCAAACTTTACGAGGCCACAGGGCAGGATGTGCACCGGCGGAAACTGCTCGAAGTGATCGACCTTTTGCTGAACAGGATTATTCATCCTGAATATAAAACCGGCATTCCGCAGTTTTACAAAGACTGGACGATTGCTCCGCAAATTAAGTTCGATATCATTTGGGGGTGGGACAGGTTTTCGGAAGAAGGGCAAAAAGGCAATGCCACCGACAATACCTGCTACGGCCACAATGCCGAGTTTGCCTGGTTGCTGAACCATGCGCTTCAAATCCTAAAAATGGATGCAGAAAGCTATTTTGATCTGTTCAAAACCTTGTTCGACCACACTGTCAACAACGGCATCGATTATGAACTGGGTGGTGTTTTCGTGGAAGGGCCCCATTCGGGCGGCGTTTACGATCGCGAAAAAGAGTTTTGGCAACAAGCCGAAGTACTGATTGGAATGCTAGATGCAGTTATTATTTTTGGCGATGAAAAGTACTGGGAGGCTTACAAAAACGTGCACCGGTTTGTATTCGACAAAGTAATTAACAAAGAGGTTGGCGAATGGTACCCGTTACTTACGCGCAGGGGCGAACCCATCTGGACCCACATGGGGCACTCCTGGAAAATAAATTACCATACAGTTAGGGCAATGGTACAAAGCATTCAGCGTATGGATAAAATCCTTTTAAAATTATGAGTTACCAAATAAATTAAAAAAAAATAATTCTTTCAACATGGATCTTATTCTTTCTTCCTGGGACTGGATCGTTTTAGTTATTGTTATTGTTGGAAGCCTTTCTTTTGGGATGTACATGGCATTTCTTAAAAAAGCGGGAAAAAACAGTTCCAATTTTTTTCTGGGTGGCAGAAATGTAAAATGGCCAATTATCGGTGCATCTATATTCGCAACAAATATTGGGGCTGAACACATTGTTGGTTTAACAGGGGACTCTTATCGTTACGGACTTTCAGCTGGAACTATTGAATTGACCACAGCCATAAACCTTGGTATTGCCTGTGCCATCCTTTTCCCTTATTATATGAGAAATAAAGTTTTCACCATTCCTGAATTTCTTGAATTACGTTATAATCGTTCTTTACGCACCTTCTTTTCTGGGCTAATGTTAGTCATAAGTGTTATGACAAAGCTTGCATTTACTCTCTTTGCCGGAGCCCTTGTGTTAAATAGTATTCTGGGTTGGAATATCATGACAACTATTTTTTATGTGGGAATGATTGTCGCTGCTTTCACAATTATTGGTGGCTTTACAGCAGTTGTCTATACAGATGCTATTCAAACTATCATTATAATTGTTGGGGCAGTCTTAATGTTAGTTATTGGCCTTGACAAAGTTGGTGGATGGAGTAGCCTATTAGAGAAAGCACCTGATATGATGTCCATTTACAAACCATATGACGATCCTATTTATCCTTTTTGGGGTATAATTGCCACTTCGTTTTATGCCGGGATATTTTATTGGGGAATGGATCAGGTAAATGTGCAAAGAGCACTTGCAGCACCTGATTTAAATAATGCCCGGTGGGGAGCTATGTTTGCCACATTGCTGAAACTATTACCGGTATTTTTGTTTTCTGTGACAGGAGTAATCGCATTTGCGTTATTCCCTGGAGAACTGGAAGGTGGTGATGCAACCAGGCAAACTTTCGTCCTTATGCTTAATAAACTTCTACCTACTGGACTTAGAGGGTTACTTTTTGCATCATTAATAGCTGCACTCATAACTTCTCTAATTGCTGTACTAAATTCTGTTTCAACATTGATAGTCCGTGATTTTATTATTGAGTTTCGTCCTAATACTTCAGAAAAAAAACAAGTATTATTCGGACGTTTTTCTATTGTAATGATGACACTTTTGGGAATTGGTGCTGCCTATCTGGTTTATAAGAACGAAGAAGGGTTGTATAAATACCTTCAAACAATTTCTGCATATCTTGTAATCCCAATCTTTCCTGCTATTATTTTTGGAATCATAAGCAAAAAGGTTACTCTTAGGGGAGCTGTTGTTTCAGTAATTTTTGGGGCTTTAATAGCAACTATTTTCGTAATTGATCAATTGATCGGGCCCGAAACCGGAAAAGAAT
>JAGYOI010000270.1 GCA_018399395.1 Prolixibacteraceae bacterium | reverse complement strand
TGGAGTAGGTTATAAATATCTTATGGCATATTGTATGAAGTACGATGAGCCTATTGTACAATTGTACGATTTACTTGATTTGGTTGTGGTGAGCATTGCCTCGGATATTGTTCCGGTAATTGGCGAAAACAGGGTGCTGGCATACTATGGGCTTCGGAAGCTCAACAGTAACCCCAGTGTAGGGCTTAAAACTTTAATCCGGAATTCGGGGATTAGTGGTACAGAAATTACAATTAACGACATCGTTTTTAAAATTGGCCCGCGTTTAAATGCAGCAGGTCGTATTGAGCATGGTGAAAAGTCGGTTGAGTTGCTGGTTTCGCAAGATGAAAATGCGGCAAGTGAAATGGGTATTCAGATTAATACATTTAATGAAATCAGAAAGTCACTCGACCGCGATATAACCACAGAAGCACTTAACGTAATTGCGAACGACGAAGTCTTGTTTAACCGCAATTCAACAGTCTTGTACAACCGCGACTGGCATAAAGGGGTTGTTGGAATTGTTGCTTCACGCGTGTCGGATGTATATTACAAGCCAACGGTAATTCTTACCGAGTCGAATGGTATGGCTACCGGCTCGGCGCGTTCTATAAAAAATTTCGATTTGTACGAAGCCATCGACTATTGCAGCGATTTGCTTGAATCGTACGGTGGCCATATGTATGCTGCCGGGCTTACCATGAAAATCGAGAACATTAAAGCTTTTGAAGAGCGTTTTGAAGACTTTGTAACCCGCCATCTTAAAAAGGATCAATTAATACAGACAGTTGATGTTGATTCGAGGCTTCAATTATCAGAAATTACACCAAAATTTGTTCGTTTATTGAAGCAGTTTGAACCTTTTGGTCCTCATAATATGGCACCTGTTTTTGTTACTGAAGATGTGCTTGATGCCGGCACGAGCCGTGTTGTTGGACGTAATAGCGAGCACCTGAAGCTCGACCTTGTTGAACCCAATGGTTCCTCAAAACGTTTTGCAGGCATTGCTTTTTCGCAAGCCGAAAAATTTCCACTTATATCTACAGGCGTTCCTTTTGATGTTTGTTTTTCTATCACTGAAAATGTTTTTAGGGGACGTACTTCTACACAACTGATGATTCGTGATATTCGCGAGCGTCAATCAGATGAATAACACAGATAAGTCTTTCATTTCCTTAACGACAGCGGTTCCTGTTTCGAGTAACTTGCTTTCAGAATGATGTCCATCTTTTACCAGGATGCATTGGCATCCAATTTCCTGCGCTACTTCGTAATCGTGTGTTGTGTCGCCTATCAAACAGGCGCATTCAGGCGAAATATTAAGTTCGCGAAGTGTTTGAATGCCCAATTCGGCTTTCGATGTAGCAAAAATATGCCCAAGTCCGGCTATCTCATCAAAATACTGAACAATGCCGTGGTGCTGCAACTGTTCGCGTAAGATGGTAATTTCAGAAGCCGATAATACAATTTGAGCAAAGCCTTTTTGCTTGAAAAAGTCAAGTAATTCAATTGCTAGAGTATGGAGTTTAGCCCGCTTGTGATTTTGTTTGTAAAGCTCGATGTATTGATGTGCCGGGATTTCAAACGGTTCTTGTTCAAAATTGAAACCTATTCTGCGGTAATAATCTCTTACAGGAAATCCGAAAACTTCGCGATAGCTGTTTTTTGTTAAAAGAGGTAATTTTCTCTCACGAAGAAGTTCGTTTATAGTTTCAATCGATACATCAACGTCGTTAAGCAATGTTCCGTTCCAATCCCATATAATGGTGTTGATGTTTATTATTTTCTCGTTCATGTAAATGATTAATTATACAGTTTGTTTTCATCTTCAATAAATGGCATATTAAATATTTTTGATTATTTTGCAAAATAAAAAGATAGAACATATACTAATTTTCATGTATGTGTTTGAAAACAATTAAAATAACTATCTTCGTGTCCCTTTTATGAGTAAGCTAAAAACAAAGTCTGAAATTAATATTGAAGCTGCCGACCAATTAATTAAGATTTCATTGTACGCACCAAGTGTACATTGCTCATATTATAGTTGTTTTCAGTTGTTAAAATATACAATTAAAAACTTTTTTGGTAAGGATTACGTTTTACAATCAGAAGAAATTAATGGGAAAAAAGTTGGTTCACACCAATACGTAATAAATTTTATAAGTAGGGAGTTGCTACAGTTGGCCGACATACATACCAGTCAGGATTTTAGAAGAAAATATAAAGATTTGCAACAATTTAGATTGGAATCAGATTATGAAAATATTGATATTACATCTGATCAAGGCTTGAAAGCTTACAAAATTGCGAAAGAGATAAGACAGTATGTTCAAAATAAATTTTGATATATGCAGACAGTAGATTTTATAGAAAATTGGTTGAAAAATATTGCTATAAATTTTCAGGAAGCAAAGATTAGATATGAGTATAGGAAAAGTACTCAAAGTCATTTGATTGAAATTCTTCCATTGGCATTTTTTGAGCAAGAAGAAGCTTATTTAATGGAGGAATTAAAATTTGAAGATGAATTCGAAAAGTTATTTCCCAATGAGAATGTTGTTTTTATTTCAGAAGATTCTTTAACAAAGATACAACATTCAGATTTTGAGTTGGGTTATAATAATTTCGTGTTTGATAATTCAAATAATTCTGGCTTCAATATCGAAATTGTAGGTGTGGGTGAAGAATCATCAGTTTGTGAATTTAATTTTGCCTTAGCTGCTTAGTTTATGAATGAATCAAAATTTCAATTTAAAAGCTTTAAAATTAAACGTTCTTTGATTGAACGTTTAAGTGATGATACTTCTAAGCAAATATCATTAAGTTTTTCACCTAAGGGTACTTTAAACAAAGTCGAGTCCAGTTTTCAATTAGATTTAGGATTAATTATCGAAGACGAAAACAAGTCTTTTGTTATAGAAATTGATGCATCTGCATTTTATAAATTTGAGAAATCCGTCGGGCTTGATGATTTAAATATTATGTTTTTTGATATTGAAACATATTCTGAAAGTAGAGGTT
>JAGYOI010000027.1 GCA_018399395.1 Prolixibacteraceae bacterium | reverse complement strand
CAGTTTAACCTTATTCCCTTTGCCGTTTATAAAAGTCGGGTTCACATAATTATGAATGTTGCGCATTCCTGATGAATTTATTGAATCAATGGGAGCCTTAACATAGTATACTGAAAAACGCGTATGAGGTGTCCGGGTGAAACGGGTAACGCCCACTTCTCCAATCTTATCTCCAGCTTCAATTGTGTCGCCAATAGTTACTATAACTGAACTATCGGCCATGAGTTCATACTTCCCAAATGTATTATCAGTGTGCAATACGGTAACTGTATTGTCCCCAATCCGTAAAGTATCGCGCCACCGCGGCTCGGTGAGCATTGCCACAACACCACTACGCGAGGCACACACAACATCTCCCTCCCCCATTTCAAAGCCCCAGAGAATTTTTTCCGGAGTACGGCTGTTTGAAAGATCAAAACCAATTGCTTTTGTTATTTTTCCTTTTTCAACAGGCAATTGATAAACGGCATTCTCATCATGATCAACCGGATAAGCCCCCATGCGAGTATTATATTCATAATCAAAACCACCGGGAATATCAATAATCACACGCCTCACTGTAAATATTTTATGTTTTCCACGCTCTATTGTACCTACATATGGCAAATCGCAATCTGCTTCCATGTTTGACAACTCGGTAAACTTTAATTCAAGCTGCACCGGAAAATAATTTGAATTATCGGCATAAAAATCAAACAACCCGTCAGCAACTTCAATATAACTAATTTTAAGCGGTTTAATGTGCTGAGCTTGTACAACTGAAAACAATAGCGAAGCAATAAACAGGAAAAATATTTTTTTCATTTTGTGCATTTTAAAGGAAAAATAATAACTTCAACAATTCTAAAAAGCAAGATAATGCCTTTTCATCAAATCACAAATTATTATCATTTCTGCTATTCATGAAGCAAGCATTTAAAAAAGCATGGCAATGGGTACCCAGTCTGTATTTTGCCCAGGGTTTTCCTTATATTTTAGTAATAATTGTTTCAACAGTTATTTACAAAAACTTAGGTTTATCAAACTCCCAAATAACCTTCTACACCGGTTGGTTTTATCTCCCATGGGTAATTAAACCAATATGGAGCCCGTTTATCGACCACATCCGCACCAAAAGATTTTGGGTAATTACCACACAAATAATCATTGGTGCCATGCTTGCTGCTATTGGATTAACGCTTCCTTTAGAAAGCTACTTAAAATGGAGTATTATTTTTTTCTGGCTCATTGCTTTTAGCTCGGCAACCCACGATATTGCCGCCGATGGTTTTTACATGCTTGGTTTGAATGACCATCTGCAATCGTATTTCGTTGGTATCCGAAGCACATTTTGGCGTGTAGCATCAATTGCCGGGCAGGGCGGACTGGTTTATCTCTCCGGCCTGCTAATGGAAAAAAATATGCCCCCCGCCCATGCATGGATGCTTGTTTTGATAGGGGCTGGTGCAATATACCTTGTCATTGGCTTGTATCATAAAATTGTTATGCCACGACCGGCCGCTGACCCCGAGCGGAAACTTTCTAATGGCAAGGAAGCAATAAATGAATATTTCCGCACATTTATCTCTTTCTTTAAGCGAAACAATATATGGGTATTTGTTCTTTTCGTCCTGTTTTATCGTCTGGGAGAAGCACAATTAACCAAACTGGCAGCCCCTTTCCTGCTCGACTCGAAAGAAGCGGGCGGACTGGCTTTAAATAACGAACAGGTTGGATGGGCCTATGGTACAATTGGCGTGATTGGCCTTGTTATTGGTGGTGTATTAGGCGGAATGGCAGCAGCAAAGCACGGTTTAAAATACTGGATATGGCCTATGGCACTGGCCATGAAGCTTCCCGATTTAGCCTATGTTTATATGGCATCTGCACATCCCGAAAATATTATACTCATTCAATTTATGATTGCTATAGAGCAATTTGGTTATGGTTTTGGTTTTACCGCATTCATGCTTTACCTGATTTATTTTGTACAAGGACAAAACCAAACCTCACATTACGCCATTGCCACCGGCATCATGGCCCTTGGTATGATGATTCCGGGAATGATTAGCGGATGGATACAAGAACAGCTTAATTATCAGCTTTTCTTTATATGGGTGCTAATTTGCACCATACCCGGACTTGTAATGATACCTTTCCTTAAAATTGACAAGAATTTTGGCAAGAAAAATTCAGATTAAAAAAATTAATCCCCCCTAAGCTTAAATTGACCCATTATGCCCCTATATTTTCATCGCCCTGTCCATATCGCGTGTAGCATCTTTACGTTTTAGCGTTTCGCGCTTATCGTATTGTTTTTTACCTTTCGCCAGGGCAATTTCAAGCTTTGCCAGACCGCGGTCGTTCATAAACAAGCGCAAAGGGATAATTGAGTATCCCGACTCCTTAATTTTACGCTCAAGCTTTTTTAGCTCCCGTTTTTGAAGAAGAAGCTTCCGCTCACGCATTGCCTCGTGGTTGTTAAGTGTTCCGAATTTATATTCGGCAATATGGAAATTTTTCACATAAAGCTCACCCCGGTGAAATTGACAATATGAATCCGGCAATGAAGCCCTGCCATTCCGTATCGATTTCACTTCGGTGCCCTGAAGTTGGATTCCGGCAATATATTTATCGAGAATTTCATACTCGAAATATGCCTTCTTATTCTTTATGTTGATTTTATTCTGTGGTTTTAATCCCATAACTAATAAACAATTAACGCCGTTAATTTTGTCAAAATAACATAAATTACCGCATATCCAATAAAAATACCCGACATTACCATAGCTACGTATGAAGCATTTCGTTGAAGCTTTATATCATACAACTCGCACATAGCTAAACATACAAGGTATAACGAATAAAACGAAAACAACCCCAAAAAACTCAAAAAAGGGAACAACCCGGTTACCGCAGAAGCATATAAAACTGGGGTCATTGAATAAATTACAATCCGCCTTGAAACAATTTTTTCAATAGGGATACCCTTCATGCGCGACACGCGGTAAAGAATAAAGTACGATAAAACAAAAACAAATGATAATACAAGAATTTTACGCACAGCCTTCACCAGAATATCGAACCACAACACTCCATAAACCGAGTTGAATAAAACCTCACCGATTACCACTGAAATAAAAACAACAATAATACCGGGGACAAAATACTGGTTAAAAGCACTTTGCCCTTCTTGTTGCAATACATTGAACTTAGTCCAAAATTTTTTCGGATATAATATCAGCTCAATGCTTTTTTGGGTATTTGTTGTTAATCGTTGTATCAGGTTCACGTGTTCTGCTTTTCTTAACAATTAAAACGATTCATGCTGTCAGATATTATTTACGGTATAAAAACATGGATGTTTCAACATCACAAAAATACATTAGTTTTGTAGAAATGAAACGAACATGATATTTTTTAAGCATAAATATCACAAAAGAATATGGCCCCATATAACCTCATAACAATTCTTGGTGCTACAGCCTCCGGTAAAACATCGGTAGCCAGCCATCTGGCATTAAAAGTAAACGGTGAAATTATTTCGGCCGACTCGCGGCAAATATACCGGGGCATGGATATAGGTACCGGAAAAGATATTGACGACTATACCATTAACGAAACAACCGTTCCTTATCACCTGGTCGATATTGCTGATGCCGGTTACCAGTATAATGTTTTTGAATACCAGCGTGATTTTATCCGCGTTTTCGACGATATTGCTGCCCGAAACAGAATGCCTATCATGTGTGGTGGTAGTGGGCTTTATCTTGAGGCAATACTAAAAGGTTACAAACTGATACAGGTTCCGGTAAACGAAAAGCTTCGCGTTGAACTTTCAGATAAATCGCTTGAAGAACTAGCTGAAATTCTTAAAAAATACAAAACACTGCACAACACCAGCGATGTTGACACCCGCAAAAGAGCAGTCAGGGCCATTGAAATTGAAGAGTACTATGCCAATCATCCTGAAACCGACACTTATTTCCCCGAAATTAACAGCCTGATTGTAGGGGTAAAATTCGACCGTAATTCACGAAGGCGAAGAATAACCGAACGTTTAAAAGCCCGACTAAATGAAGGCATGGTTGAAGAGGTTGAAAACCTTTTAAACAAAGGGCTCACCCCTGAAAACCTTATTTACTATGGACTCGAATATAAATTTATTACGCTATACTTAACCGGCAAACTCAGCTACGACGAAATGTTCAACCAACTCGAAACAGCCATCCATCAATTTAGCAAACGACAAATGACCTGGTTCAGAAGGATGGAGAAACAGGGTTTTGATATCAAATGGCTCGATGGATATATGCCTACGCACGAAAAGGTGGATAAAATTATTGAATGGTTCAACAAGTAACCCCCCATACAAAAAAGCTGAAAATATTTCGGGTTAGCGTTAAATATTATCCCATTCAATTAGTGTACGAACCATCTCAGCGTCATCATCACCCCTTACAATGCTATTCAGATATATTTCATTTTCAACGCTTTGTTTTTGAACTTTGAGCATATCCCCGGGAACAGCTTCTTTTAAAAAATTAATTTCAAAATGCTTTATGCTTTTTTCAAGCAGAAAATCGTATCCATACGAATTGATAATGCGTTCGATATAACTCACATTGTTCATATGCCGGTTCATGTCAGTTTCGGTAAACGACACACGCACTGGCTCAAAGGAAACCGGCTCTTTCAATGCTTTAATTTTTCCAGGATTTTCATCGTATAAGCGTTTGGTATTTACAGGAAATTCGCGCATAAAATCATCGGCTCTCACTAAGCGGCGGGTTTCGGTATTCACCATCAACCACAAGCTAATTGCTGTTATTAGCACATTCCCGCTTTCATCTAATACCTGAAAATGCCTTACAGCCATCAAACCTACTAAACCGTTTGACCATGTCCGTATGGTTATTTTATCACGCCATTCAGGATATTTATTTACATCAATTTTTAAACGGGATAAAACCCAAAAAACATTTTCACGTTGTAGTACATCCCACCCTACACCACAGGCCACCGTATGGTTACCGGCAATTTCCTGAAAAAAGCTACAAAGCTTCGGAAGTGTCAGTTTACGGTTTACATCAACATGATACGAACGGATGCTGAAATCTTCGGAATATATGAGAGGAGCCCCGGGTAAAATATCAAAAGTCATGCGATTTTATTATTAAGGTTGCTACAAAATTAAAAATGCAATTTTGAAATGCCGCCTTTAATGCGCATTTTTGTAAAAATTTCACGCACATGAGCATATTAATTAAGACGCCCGAGCAAATCGAAGGCATCAGAAAAAGCAGCCAGTTAGCCGGAAACGTACTACAAATGATAAAAGGCTATATCAAAGAAGGCGTATCAACTGAATATCTCGACAACATTATTGAAGAATACATACGCGACCATGGGGCCGTTCCCGCAACACTTGGATACCATGGTTTCCCTAAATCATCGTGCATATCCCTAAACGAAGTAATTTGCCACGGTATACCTTCTACCGACACGATACTCAAAGAAGGCGACATTTTCAATATTGACGTTACCACCATACTTGACGGATATTATGGCGACACCAGTAAAATGTACTGGATTGGCGATATTCCCGAAAAAACCCAAAAATTAATTGACGATACATACCACTGCCTGAATTTAGGAATTCAGCAGGTAAAGCCCGGCAATAAGTTCGGAAATATTGGTTTTGCAATCTCACGATACGCTAAAGCCAAAGGTTATTCAGTGGTTTACGAATTTTGCGGACATGGTGTTGGCTGCGATTTTCATGAAGAACCACAGGTAGAGCATATCGCCCGAAAAAATTCGGGGCCAACGATGCAACCGGGCATGACATTTACCATTGAACCCATGATAAACCAGGGAAAATCACGTGCAAAAGTTGACAAGCACGATGGCTGGACAGCCCGCACTATCGATGGCAAACTATCGGCACAATACGAACACACACTACTGGTTACCGATGCTGGTGTTGATGTGCTTACCGATGTTAGCGGCGAATACTGAAAATTTATTTGCAAAAAAACGGATGCTGTTTCATTTACGGCATCCGTTTTTTTACAATCGTTATTCTCAGTCAATTCCTTTAGTCAGGAATGATACAAATACATCATCTTCGTATGTTACACCCATTTCATGTTTTGTACCATCGGGTTCGATGATAACATGGTAGGGTATCGAATTTTTTTCATAATCCGACATTAGAATATCTAAATTCAGGCGCCCCATAGTCTTCAATGTTTTACCATCAATTTCAGAGGTTTCCCATTCACTCTCGGGCAATTTAGTCCTGTCGTCGGTATATAAGGCAATTACCACATAATCTTCAGATAAAGTTTGCAACACTTCGGGCTGGTCCCAAACCGTGTTCTCCATTTTTTTACAATTGGCACAGGCGTGACCTTTAAATACTACAAATGCGGGCTTATTTTGTTCTTCGGCACACGCCAAACCTTGTTCTAAATCAAAATATCCGTTAAGGTTATGTGGCAGGTGCAATTTATCGGCATATTTTGCCGGGCCACATTCAGGCGCACTATCACTAGCAACTTGCCCCTGTCCTGATGTAGCCATTACAGTATGGTTGGCCGATGGTGGTGGCAATAGTGATGAAATAGGTTTCAGCGGTGCACCGAGCAATCCGGTAAACAAGTAAAGCGCAAATACAAACGAAACCAATGATAAAAGGAACCGGCCTACGCTAAGATGTTTAATTTCGCTATCGTGTGAGAATTTTATTTTGCCAAGCAGGTAAACACCCATTAATGTAAATATCACGATCCATATTGACAGGTAAAGGTTACGGCTAAGCAAGTTGAAACCATAAACCTGGTCGATATTGCTTAAAAACTTTAACCCAAAGGCCAACAAAATAAAAGCGAAAACAACTTTAACTGAATTGAGCCATCCGCCCGATTTAGGCATTTTCTTCAATGCCGAAGGGAATATGGCCAGCAATGTGAATGGGGTAGCAAAAGCAACACCAAAGGCAAACATACCCAACATTGGGCGAAGCCCGCCACCTTGAACCGCTTCTACAATTAAATACCCGATGAATGGTCCGGTACACGAAAAGGACACAATAACAGTAGTTAATGCCATAAAAAATGCACCAACCATACCGCCCTGGTCAACTTTCGAATCGGTTTTATTTACCAATCCACTGGGTAATACAATTTCGAAAAGCCCGAAAAATGAAAGAGCGAACAAGAAAAACAGCACGAAGAATATTGTATTGGGAATCCAGTGTGTACTGAGAATGCTACCAACATTAGGGCCAAAAACACCAACCGAAAATAAAGCGCCCAGCAAGGTGTAAATCAAAACAATTGATGCACCAAACACCAAAGCCGTTTTTATGGCCGAACGCCGGTTATCACCTCCGCGCATAAAAAATGATACCGTCATCGGTATCATCGGGAAAACGCAGGGTGTTAAAATGGCGGCTAAACCTGCCACAAAGGCCACGATCAGAAAAATCCATATACTACGAGATTCGCTTGATTGTGAATCATTTTCAGTAGCTACTGATATATCTTCCGTTATTTCTTCAGTGTTATCGGTATTACCCAGGTTGAAAACAAAATCGGTTACAGCCGGAGGCGTACAACTTTCATCGTCGCAGCTCATGTATTCTACAAACCCTGCGAGCTCACCAACAACAGCCGGGTCAGCTTCAATTTTCATCATAAACCGCACTTCTCCGCCGAAATACTCAAGATCCATATTAAAAGTAGGATCAAAAACCTTTGTGGCCTCCCGTGTCGGGGTAAATTCTTTAACCACCTTGATATCGGGGGTGTTTTCAAACTGTACCGAAGTAGCAATAGGGCCGCCTTCAGGGATTTTATCAGAATATAGGTGCCAGCCATCTTCAATGGTGGCATCGAAATATAATTCGTATGAATTTTCTGAAACTTCTTTATGATCAAATGACCAGGAAACAGGGTTTGTTAGCTGCCCCACGGCAACCTGGGAAATAAATAAAAAAGAAAGTAAAAAAATAATGGTATGTCTCATAACCTGTATGATTTTATAAGTATTGTGCTTTTGCGTTACTATAATTGAAGTAACAAAAATAGGTTGTAAGAGTTTTATCAGACGGTGATATTAGTCACAAAAAAACCCCGCCGAAGCAGGGTTTATAATTTTTTTGGGAAGATTAACCTTTTTTTAGAAAATTATTTCTTCCATTGCTTCGTTGAAAAACCGGGCTTCAAGAAGCCCTGCATTATCAATTCCAACGACATCAATTTTTTTCATATACTTCCACCTCCACTTTCTTGCGATCGAGAAAAAACCTTTTTTCAGATATGCTTCAACATATGGGTGAACCTGGATTTCAATTTTCTTATGGTCCAGATCTGAAAAAATATAATCGACCTTGCTGGCAATTTCGTCAGCAAATAAAATGGTGGGGGTAACTTTGCCAGTCCCTTTACAAGCCGGACACACCTCGGCGGTGTCGATATTTTGTTCGGGACGAACACGCTGCCTTGTAATTTGCATCAAACAAAATTTACTTAGTGGAAGGATGTGATGCTTGGTTCGGTCGGCGTCCATAACCTCTTTCATCCGTTGGTAAACTTTCTGTCGGTTTTCTGTATCGTGCATATCGATAAAATCGATGACGATAATACCGCCCATGTCCCTTAAACGCAACTGCCGTGCAACTTCTTCGCACGCAGCCAAATTGACCTCAAGAGCATTTGTTTCCTGGTTATTAGCGGCCTTTGCACGGTTACCGCTATTCACATCAATTACATGAAAAGCCTCGGTGTGTTCGATAATAATATATGCTCCACTTTTGAATGTAACAGTTTTACCAAATAAGGCTTTAACCTGTTTGTCGATTCCAAAAGCGTCGAACATCGGAGCTTTCTTGTCATATAATTTTACGGTTTTCTTTTTCTCAGGAGCAATATTTTCGATGTATTCACTTACTTCTTCATACACCGCTAAATCGTTAATGTATATGTTGCTAAAATCGGGATTATATATATCGCGCAATAATGCTGTGGTTCGGCTCAATTCCCCGAGCACAACAGACGGCGGCCTCATTTTTTTCAATTTCGGCAACACCGATTCCCATTTTTTCACCAACCGTTTTAACTCCTGGTCTAAATCAGCAACCATTTTCCCTTGGGAAGCGGTTCTGATAATAACACCGTAATTACGTGGTTTTATACTTTGAACAAGCCGTTTCAATCTGTTTCGTTCTTCAACGGTTGTAATTTTTTGCGAAACAGAAACTTTGTCTCCAAAAGGAACAAGCACCATGTACCTGCCAGCTATCGACAATTCGGAAGTAAGCCTCGGGCCTTTCGTTGAAATAGGCTCTTTGGCTATTTGCACCATTATATTCTGCCCCGATCGAAGTTGCTGTGTAACTTTACCATTTTTATCGATATCGGGTTCCGGATGCATCTTTGCTGTAGTAAGTGACTTACCTTTTCGAGATAAAGCATTTTGCACAAACTTATTCAAAGTAGCGAACTGTGGGCCCATATCGAGATAATGCAAAAAGGCATCTTTCTCGTAACCCACGTCAACAAATGCGGCATTAAGTCCGGGCATTATTTTCTTTACTTTTCCGAGGTAAATATCACCCACTGTGAACTTAGTGCCACTTTTCTCCCTGGTCAATTCTACTAAACGTTTATCTTCAACTAGTGCTATCACTATTTCAGAGGGACTAACGTCAATAAATAATTCGTTACTCACATTGAATAATTTTTAGGGAGAATTAATAACAAAATGTAAAAGAACTTCTATTCTTATAAAGGATTAAACCTAAGAAGCATCGCAACTTAGGTTTAATCAATTTCTTTTTAACAATAAGCTGACTTGTTAAAAAAGACTACTTCGTGTGTTTATGACGATTTTTTCTTAATCTTTTTTTACGCTTGTGCGTAGCCATCTTATGTCGTTTTCTTTTTTTTCCGCTCGGCATAATCTTATTTTTTTACGTTGTCTTTAACTTCGTTTACAAATGTTTTTGCAGGCTTAAACGATGGAATGTAATGTGCAGGAATAATTATTGTAGTGTTCTTCGAAATGTTACGGGCTGTTTTTTCAGCTCTTTCTTTTACGATAAAACTACCAAATCCTCTAAGGTAAACGTTTTTCCCGTCAACTAATGAATCTTTCACAGTGTCCATAAAAGCCTCAACAGTTTTCTGTACTGTTACTTTTTCAATTCCTGTGT
>JAGYOI010000269.1 GCA_018399395.1 Prolixibacteraceae bacterium | reverse complement strand
GAAAAATAAAACTCACAGGTGGCCTTCAACAAATTAGCTGTTTACCATGTACGACAAAAACAAAAAGGGACACCATTTACAGGCATCCCTCATCTATTATGATACAAATTATATTAAAAACTACTTGGCATAACTTACTGCCCTTGTTTCGCGGATTACCGTAATTTTAACCTGCCCCGGATAAGTCATTTCATCCTGGATTTTTTTAGATATATCGTAAGACAACTGTTCTGATTCGGCATCCGATAACTTATCGCTACCAACAATCACGCGTAGTTCACGACCAGCCTGTATCGCATATGTTTTGCTTACACCAGGATAGGAAAGGGCAAGGTTTTCAAGCTCATTCAACCGTTTAATATACGATTCAACAGCCTCGCGGCGGGCACCCGGACGGGCACCTGAAATGGCATCGCAAACCTGTACTATTGGTGCCAGTAAAGTTTGCATCTCTACCTCTTCGTGGTGCGATCCAATCGCGTTACAAATATCGGGCTTTTCTTTATAGCGTTCAGCCAACTTCATGCCTAGCACCGCGTGTGGCAATTCTGGCTCATCATCAGGCACCTTACCAATATCGTGCAACAATCCGGCACGCTTGGCCTTTTTCGGGTTAAGGCCTAATTCAGATGCCATGATGGCACATAAATTAGCGGTCTCTCGTGAGTGCTGAAGAAGGTTTTGTCCATAAGACGAACGATATTTCATTTTTCCAACCAAACGTACAAGTTCGGGATGCATCCCGTGGATGCCCAAATCAATACAGGTACGTTTTCCGGTCTCTACAATTTCTTCTTCAATTTGCTTGCTTACCTTATTTACTACCTCTTCGATACGTGCCGGGTGGATACGTCCATCGGTAACCAATTGGTGCAATGCCAAACGGGAAATTTCCCTGCGCACAGGGTCAAAAGCTGATAACACAATAGCCTCAGGCGTATCATCTACAATAATCTCAACACCAGTGGCTGCTTCTAAAGCACGAATATTTCGGCCTTCACGACCAATAATACGCCCTTTTATTTCATCATTTTCAATATTAAAAATCGTTACGGCATTTTCAATGGCAGTTTCAGAAGCAACACGCTGAATAGATTTCACAACAACTTTTTTTGCTTCCTGGTTGGCATTCAGCTTGGCTTCATCCATAATTTCCTGGATGTAAGACATTGCTTCGCTTTTAGCTTCGTTCTTCAACGACTCTACAAGCTGTGCTTTTGCTTCGTCTGCCGAAAGCCCGGAAATGGTTTCGAGTTGCTCAACCTGCTGACGATGCATTTTGTCAAGCTCGTCGCTGCGCTGTTCAACCATTTCGAGCTGATGATTCAAATTTTCACGAATGATATCAACTTCCTTTTTTTCCGCTTCAAATTCTTTTACGCTCCTGTTCAACTCATCTTTTCGTTGCAGGTAAGCTGTTTCCTTTTGTTTCAGCTTTGCTTCTAAATTTGCAATTTTGTTGTTCTTCTCACTAATGAACTTTTCGTGTTCCGACTTTAGCTGAAAGAACTTTTCCTTAGCCTGAAGAATTTTATCTTTTTTTATTACTTCGGCCTCAGCTTCGGCCTCTTTCTTCATTTTTCTCCTTTTGCCCTTTAAGGCTCTATCCCATAAAAAATATGAAATGGGAAAACCGGCAAAGAATGCTGCAATTATTATAATATATGTCCAATTCATTGCTATTAATTTATGTTTATAAAAAAACCGCAAACTAACATGCTAAACACTTATCATAAAGCATGTTAAGATGCGGCGATCCTTATCTTATGTTTCAGAACGTTAACTGTTTTTGAGATATTGATCCAACTGATAATTTATTTTTTCTATCTGTTCAATTGCAGGATCAATATCTTTTTTTTCTATCAAATCAAGATATTCAATTACAAATTGCAAAACTGTCATAGCCATAAAATCCTGGCTATCTTTTCCTTTATAATTTTTCCGGTACAATAAAATTCTGTCATTTATATTTTTGGCAGCTTTTCGTACCCGCTCCTCATCTTTGCGCTTTATTGTGATGGGATAACGTCTTTCAGCAATAGTTATATTTATCGTAAACTCTTCATCCATTATGAACAGAGATTATTTATTTAAAAGTGCAATGCATTTATCAACTTCTCGTAATATTTTGTTAATTTTTTGTTTAGCCGCCTGATTTTCAGGATCGCCTTCGGCTAAAGCTTTTGCAACTTTTAGGTTCTCATAACGTTTTAACAATGCCTGATGTTCATTTTTATTTTCGTTGAGCTGAGTTGTCAGATTCATATTTTCATCCTCCATCTGTTTCAACTCTGCTTTTGTTTTCTCCAGGCTGTCGATTAAACGCCTGATATTTCGCTTTAATTCATCTATCAGGTGTTGATCTTGTTCTGTCATTACAGGATGATTTCAGTACAAAAATAACATTTTTGGCAAATTGTAAAAATTCAAAAATAATTACATTTATTCAATAAACAGCTTCCTTTTAACAGAATTATGTGTTTTATTTTTTTGAAAGCTTAATCACCAATAAGTTGCCCCTTTTATATCTCTTTCACAACAAAACAAAAATTGCACATAAACCGGAAAATATTATTTTCGCAAACACACATAATTCAAAACAATGAGAATAATCAACCTGTTTTTTTTAGTTGCCGTTTTACACGTAAATTTATTTTCTCAACTCCCTGAGTTTACAGCCCCGGTTGATTTTCCGATCGTACTAAACGGAAATTTCGGAGAATTGAGGACTAACCATTTTCATGCCGGTATCGATATTAAATCCAATGGTGAAACAGGCCTGCCGGTATATTCTATTGATGACGGCTATATTTCACGTATCGCCGTTTCTCCTTCGGGCTACGGTAAAGCAATATACATTGACCACCCCAACGGCTACACTTCGGTTTATGCCCATTTAGATGGATTTACAGAACCTGTTGCTGAATGGGTAAAAAAAGAACAGTACCGTTTAAAAACATATCGGGTTAACTTGTACCCTGAGAAAAATCAATTTAAATTCAAAAA
>JAGYOI010000268.1 GCA_018399395.1 Prolixibacteraceae bacterium | reverse complement strand
GGAAAAAGTCGAGGAAACGCAAGAAAAACAATTATCTTTGTTTTTTTAAAAACAGAAAAGCAATGGGATTTTTTCATACACCAAAGGCAAAACGTTACAATGTGAATCCCCGGTACTGGGATCCCGAAAAGGAAGAACGTGAAGCACGAAACAGGCGGAGCAGGGCAGAGGCCGGAGTAAATGAGGATGGTGAATACAAGCCCTATATTCCGAAGGGTGAATTTAAACGGGGCTTATCTACCGGGAAATGGTCGGTTAGTGCGCAGCGCCGAAAATCAAGGACCCGCTTATTGCTTTTGCTCGTAATTTTAGGGCTTTTATTGTATTTAATGTTGAGATAAAGGAGGCAGTGTGTCAGATATTATTCATTTACTGGCCGATTCGGTTGCCAACCAGATAGCCGCTGGTGAAGTTATCCAGCGTCCAGCTTCGGTTGTAAAAGAGCTGGTTGAAAACGCAATTGATGCCGGGGCGGCTAAAATTCAGGTTTATATAAAAGATGCCGGGCGTACCTTAATCCAGGTTACCGATAATGGCAAGGGCATGTCGCCAACCGATGCACGCATGGCTTTTGAGCGTCATGCCACATCGAAAATACACGATGCCGCCGATTTGTTTTCTATAAAAACCATGGGATTCAGGGGCGAGGCACTGGCATCGATTGCTTCGGTGGCCGATGTTGAGGTGAAAACCAAAAGCGAAAACGACGAGGTGGGCACTTTTATCCATATTTCGGGGTCGGACCTGGTGGCGCAGGAAGCCACGGCTGCCCCTACCGGCACTACTTTTATGGTGAAAAACCTGTTTTTTAATGTCCCTGCCCGCCGGAAATTTCTTAAAACCAATACCACCGAGCTTAGGCACATCATGAACGAAGTTCAGCGGGTAGCACTGGCCAACCCGTCTATTGCTTTATCTTTATATCATAACGATAGTCCGATTTATGATTTGCCTTCTGATAATTTCAAAAAGCGAATTGTGCACCTGTTTGGAAAGAATATTGGAAACAGCCTGGTGCCCATTGAGGTAAAAACTTCTATTGCAAAAATATCGGGCTTTATTGGTGAACCTAAAATTGCCCGCAAGTCGTTTGGCGAACAGTTCTTTTTTGTAAACGGGCGTTACATGAAGCATCCGTTTCTGCATAAAGCCATTACCCAGGGCTACGAAAAAATATTGCCCAAAGATTTGATTCCTGTTTACTTTATTGCTTTTGAAGTTGATTCATCAACCATCGACATCAACATTCATCCTACCAAAACCGAAATAAAGTTTGAGAATGAAAGTGCCCTCTGGCAATTGTTGCAGGCAGCCGTTCGAGAAGGTCTGGGTAAGTTTAACGTTATACCAAGCATCGATTTCGACCAGGAGGGGAGTTTCGATATCCCGGTTTCGCCTAAATCAACCGAGGGTATTTCAATGCCACAAATAAAAATTGACCCCACGTATAACCCTTTTGAAGAAGAAAAAAGTGTTTCGGTGCCTTCTCGCGGTTTCTCAAGCAACCCCGATAAAACCAATGCCGAAAACTGGGAAAAGCTGTATGGAGGGTCGTCGCAGGATTTTGCAATTAAACCTGAGCCTGAAAATGAGCAATCGAGCTTTATCGAACACAATGATAATGCCCCGGTAGAGCAAGGGCGAAACCTGTTGTTGTTCAAAAATAAATACATACTTACACCGGTAAAATCGGGGCTGATGGTTATTGACCAGCGCCGGGCACACCAGCGTATTTTGTTCGAGCAGTTTATGGTAACCCTTACCAACGAAGAAGGGTATTGCCAGCAGTTGCTTTTCCCGCAAACCATTGAAATGAACCATGCCGATGCCGCTTTGTTTGAAACCATGATGCCCGATTTGAATGCCATTGGTTTCGATATCCGCGAGTTTGGTCCGGAAACATACATCATTAATGGCATACCCGGGTTTATCGACGATTCAAATGCCAAAAACATTATTGAAACCGCCTTTGCGCAATACAAAGAAACAGCCGGGAACATAAAAGATGAAACCAAAGAAAAACTGGCCACTTCGCTCGCCATTGCTTCATCAATTGATTACGGGCAACAGCTAACACAGGAAGAAGCCGGCAGCTTAATCGACAGTCTTTTTGCATGCCAAACACCCAACTATTCGCCCAAGGGCAAGCCTGTAATTGAAATAATGAAACTTGAAGAGATCGAAAAACGTTTAAAATAACAACATCTTGACAGGATGGCAGTTTTTTGCCTTTAATGACATTCAAAACCTATTGGCGTGAATGTTGTTACATTTGAGAACTAAAATTTATAATATGCAGCAATATCGTTCACCGTTTTCGCAAATACCTGCGGTTACTAAAAACCTTATCATTATAAATGCCGTGATGCTGGTAGCCACGTTCCTTTTTCAGAGTCGTGGTGTCGATCTCACACGTACGCTTGGGTTGTACTATCCCGGCTCAGAAAATTTCAGGATTTACCAGGTTATTACGCACATGTTTATGCATGGTGGGCTATGGCACTTGTTCTTCAATATGTTTGCCCTGTTTATGTTCGGGCGGATACTTGAAAGTGTTTGGGGACCCCGTCGTTTTCTGATTTACTATTTTGCAACCGGACTGGGTGCAGCAGCACTGCATATGTTTGTAAATTATCTTGAAATTGCACCAATGGCCGAGGCTATAACGGCTTTTAAGAACACCCCGGCCCCCGAGGTTTTCTCAGAATTTGTGAATAACTATCAGCGCACCATTGAGAACTTTGGGTTTAACCGCCCGGCAATCATGGAATTTGCTGCCCAGTGGTACGATGCGCCATCATCGGCTTCATACGAGCGCGAAGCCATTGCTTTTGTCGATAAATTGCTGCAAGTGCGCATGAACATCCCAACCGTAGGGGCGTCGGGTGCGGTATTTGGCGTATTGCTGGGTTTCGGGATGTTGTTCCCGAACACGCAGCTTATGTTGTTGTTCCCGCCCATCCCAATCAAAGCTAAATATGTAGTTATTGGTTATGGAGTACTCGAACTAATGC
>JAGYOI010000267.1 GCA_018399395.1 Prolixibacteraceae bacterium | reverse complement strand
TTTTTCTCATGTCGGTCGGTTCCCGGTACAGATAGTAACGGGCCGATGAAACAGAAAACATAAGGCTTAAAAATCAACCAGGGTTCTCAATACAGGAACCGGCGTATTGCCAGGCAAAGAAAGCCACACGCCATTGGGATAATGCAGCCGAATTTCACCGGTTGTGCCGTTTAATGAAAAACCATTGCCCGAAAGCCGGACAAAACCGGATGAAGCGTAGTCGGGGCCAAGAGCTCTGCTTTTATGCACCCAGTAACGAAACTTTGACAAGGTGAGGTTGTGGTCACGGGCAAATTCAATTTGTGTCAGGCCTGATTGCTTCCAGGTTTCAACCAACTCAAACATCGATGTTCTTTTCTCTTGTAATGTCATATCTGTTTTTGCCCGGCAAGGTGGTAAGTTTTAAGGAGCTGTGAAAGATGTACGTGCCCGGGCGGATACAAAATAAAAACCTATGGGAATATCCAGGATTTTATGAAATCCATAGCAAAATCGAGTACCATCTCTTGCCCTATTTAACAATATATTCGGCAAAAAGCTATATAAAAACCAACAACATTTTAACCCAGCCTGCTCATTGTTTGCATTTTACATTTTCACATGCTTGACAAAAAGCTATATGCAGCCGAAATATCCTTGTAGCTAAGTTGTTACCCAACTACATTTGCCTCAAACAATTTACAACTTAGAAATCATGAAAAATTTATTGCGAATTAGTTTATTACTATTTGTTATTATTATCCCATTTACTGGTCAATCATTTACAAATCAAGATACCAGTAAAGAAAAAAAAATTGAATTAAGAGGAACTTTTAGGGAAACACCTATAAAATCGTTAATACAAACTCCAATATGTGCAAGCATAAGTTTAACAAGTCTAAATGTTGATTTTTTATCTAACCTTGGAAATATTGATATTGAAATTACGTCAGTTTCAGAAGGCTTTGTTTATAACAACAGTGTAAACACTAAAACACAAACAAGTCTGTCAATAGATGTATCTAGTTGGAATAGTGGAGTGTATCAAATTCGTTTTGAAAACTCCGATGGGCGGTACATGTATGGTACATTCGAAATCGACTTGTAGTTTAAAAAACATTGACAGCAAAATTTTATGGAAAAAAATAACCCAGCATTAAAAATGCAGGGTTACATCGTTTTATATTTTAAACCTGGAGCAAAAAGAAGCAACTTCTTGCTCCATAAAACTTAACAAAAATGAAAAAAAGATTTTTAGTTATTGCTATCGCAATAGCAAGTTTAAGCATTTTTAATGCTTGCGAAAAAGAACAATTCTCTAATAATGTTGACAGCCCGCCTATAAGTCAAACAATGTTTACTGTACAAGAGAACATGCTTGCCTTTGGTTCAGGACAAGAAGTTCAGGCTCTCATTACAACATTACTTGAAGAAAAAGATGAAGCTGGCGCGTTAAAAGAGGAATTAGAAAGTACCTTCTATGAATCCTTATTTAAAGAGCCAACAAACTTAAAGTCGGGTGAAATAGATGTATACAATATACAAGGTTATGATACATTAGTCCCCAATCCTGAATTCGCTCGTTTACTGAATATTGACGGTGAAATTATGGTAGATAATATTGTTTATAAAATTTCTCCATATGGAACATATTATTTCCCGAAAGAAAAAAAGAGCAGGTTTTATGAGATTTTTAATAATGAAAGTGACAATCTAAAATCAGCACAAATTCAAGAAGAATTATTGGGTCAGCCGATAGACGAACATACATATCTTATCGAAGATGATATCTTTAGATATGATACTTATGCACAGGCTTCAAATGTTGAATATCTGCAAGTACCAGATGAGGAAGATGGTGAATATGGAGGAGGTTCAGGCGGGAGTAGTTCTGGTGGTAGTAGTTCTAGTTCATCGGAGCCAAACTATGACAGTTTTAGAACATTTTTGTACGGGGCTCAAACATGGTTCGGAAAAGCGTTTGAGGGATTGTTCGGTAGAAATAAGGGAGAATCGGTTGAGGTTAGCTCTAGCAGAAGAATTAAAGTAAATTTTTACAATTACGACTATGTATTCTATGAAGAGTGTGGAGCCACTGCAACGTTTCAAAAGAAAAATTGGATTGGTTGGAGCGGTACAAGTGCAGATGAACTTAGAGTTGGGTGGTATGGTGTGAAATTTGTGGTAACTCCACCTCAATCTGTAATATCCCTCTATCCTCCAAATCAATCTAAAATGCAAGGAGGTGTTCGGACTGACTATGTTCCGGGCAATACTAAACTTTGGAATATGGTTGAACTTTGGGAATGGGATGTTACTGATGAGTTTAACGATGCAACAAAGGGAATTTTAGACCTCTTAGAATCCTTGAGTAAGCAGTTAAATAAACCTGTAAACGTTGTGAAAAATTATAAAGCTGGAAAAATTGAATACTATTTTGTAAATGAAGAATTAAGAGCGTACAATGCTGAGAAAATAAATCAAGTTTTTACTTCCAAGGTCTCTGCCAGTATTAGTTTTAGTCCTTCTAACCCACCAAATTCTCTGAGTGGTTGGGCTCAGAATATGGCAACAACTCAAATTCAAAATTTTGATTCATTCGACATCAATCTCGCCTCAGGGAACGTTTATGGTTGTGCCAAGCATGCCGGAGTTTGGAAAGGTGTTAGGGTAATAAAAAAATAATACATCGTTATTATAGTAGTAACAAAGATAATTCGCATGAAAATATTAGTTCTAAGCACCTTTTTATCATTATTATGTGCCATTGTTTTCGGACAGACTAATGAGCGATTAGTCGAAAAACAATTAAGACTATCAATTCTATATCCGGGAGTAGAGTACGAGTTACCAATTTCTCAACGCTCCTCCTTGGCATCAAGTGTTAGTATTGGGTTTGGTGGGTCGTATAAAAATCTTAAAACACAAGGTAGCGGCTTTACGTATTTAATTTCGCCACATTATGAACTACAATACAAAAATTATTATAATATAGAAAAAAGAAATAATCGAGGGAAAAAAGCATACTCACGCAAAA
>JAGYOI010000266.1 GCA_018399395.1 Prolixibacteraceae bacterium | reverse complement strand
AAATCCCGGGGTTAAGTTTTTACATTGCCTGCCGGCTTTTCACGATAGAAATACAGTTGCGGGGGAAAAAATGTACCAGCGTTTTGGACTCGATGGACTTGAAGTCACCAATGAGGTTTTCGAAAGTGACATGTCGGTGGTTTTCGACCAGGCAGAAAACCGCATGCATACCATAAAAGCTGTATTGGTTGCATTGCTGGGAAATAAGTAATCTGAATGTTTATTTTCGATAAACCACACCGATGCCGTCTATATTTTTCGTGATGGAAGGATTTCCACGGTAGCCTATTTTCCCAATTCCTTCGATCCGGGCGTTCAATGTTTCGGTAGCATAAACCGACGCATTTCCAATGCCGGCTATTTCGCAGGTGACATTTTTGGCTTCAAGCCTGTCGGCATCGATGTTGCCTGCACCTTCGGCTTTTATTATAAAATCATTAGTTATGCCCTCAAATTCAATATTAACGCCACCTTCGGCTTCGGTCTCAATTCTGCTGGCTGTAAGTTTCAGCTTTGCGTTAGCCCCTCCTTCAATATCAATAAAAAGGTCATCGAGCTTTAAATAACCTTTGGTTACCATGTTTAACCCACCTTCAATTTTAAGTTTCTTTAAATCAGAAACCGTGATGTTAAGCTTTGTATCTTCTATTGAAATATTATTGTTTTTCATTCTTACATATAATGTGCTGTCATGAACTTCAATATCGAGTTTCTTTCTGTTTTCAGAACTGGCCTGTACTGTTATCGACGAACTGTCAGCCTGTGACAATGAAACATTATAACCCCCTTGTAACATTATTTTATCAAAGGTTTCAACCTGAAGGCTTTTTTCAGGAAAGTCGTTACTTTGTTTAAATCCCGGATCGCACGATGTGAGCAATGAAGCTATTAATGCGCCAAGAAATACAATAAATGAACCAACTCTTACCATAATCTTCATTTTTAGTTTAAAACAGTAGTAAAAGTATTGATGTATGACCTATTATAGTAGGTTTTATCGACAAACGGCAAAAAGAAATCGGTAAGATGCAGATTATTTCTCATTATTTCTCATGTTGAAATAGCGGGTGAGTTTTCGCAGATAGAGTGTGACATATACAATTACAGCAATAACAATGCTAATGGCAAAACCATCCATGATTGTGGGTGCCCTTAGTGATTGCAGGTGTAAAACAGCAATGATTACAGCGGGGATGTTAAGTAGTAAAAGGTAGTTGCTATATTGCCGGCTTAACGTTTTTTCAAGTTTATACACGATAAAAATGATGGCTATTCCTGCAAGTGAGGCCGTAATACCATTAACATAATGGTGACGGAGGAATTGAAAAGTAGCATATACTATTGGTAATAGTCCAAATCCATAAGATATTCGGCATAAACTTTTAAAAATTCCAAAAGTATAGGCATCTGATGTTCCTAAAGGGAAAATCGTTTTGGGTTGCAATGGTTGTGGTTGAAATTCTTTTTTTTCCAAGTCATTAACCGATTTAATTATTCCACGGTACAGGGCCTCTTTCACGGCAGCTTTCACTGCTTTTTTTTGAAAGTGTTCCTTGTATCTCAGAATGGATATGATTTCTTCATCCGATACTTCCCCCAGCTTGTATTCAAATGAATTTCCATTTTCTTTTTTTGTGCTTTGTTTTGTCATTTTTTGATATTTTTACCAACCTTTAATCATTCTTTTGTGAATAATCAAAAAGATTTATGTTTTTTTGTAAGCAGAAAATGATACAGTTATTGAAAATTTACTATTTTAAATTAATTATAAAAAATAAACACTTACAAAAGTACGAATAGTTATGAAGAACTTTGTCTTTTACAACCATACAAAAATATTGTTTGGGAAAGACCAGATTACGGCAATTTCCGATGAAATTCCGGAAGATTCAAAGATTTTGATGATTTACGGAGGTGGAAGTATTAAAGAGAATGGTGTCTATAATCAGGTTATCGATGCGATTTCTGGTTTTGAGTATTACGAGTTTGGTGGTATAGAACCGAATCCGTCGTACGAGAAATGCATGAAAGCGCTTGAAGTAATTGACGAATACGACATAGATTTTCTTCTTGCCGTTGGTGGTGGTTCAGTAGTTGATGCAACAAAATTTATTGCTGCAGCTGCCTTTTTTGAAGGGGAAGATCCATGGGATATACTTTCACGTAATGAAGAGGTTGTAGAAGCTATGCCACTGGGAGTTGTGCTAACCCTGCCTGCTACCGGGAGCGAGATGAACGGTAACTCTGTTATTTCAAGGGTAGAATACAAAGAGAAACTGGCTTTTACTTCATTAGAGGTTATGCCACTGTTTTCAGTGCTCGATCCGCAAGTTGTTGAATCACTACCTAAACGTCAAATATCCAATGGTGTTGTCGATGCTTTTGTACATGTAATTGAACAATATCTCACTTACCCGGTAAATGCAAAAGTGCAGGACAGGATGGCTGAAGGGATTATGTTAACACTTATTGAAGAGGGGCCGAAAGTATTGGCAGATCCAACTGACTACGATTCAGCTTCAAATTATATGTGGAGTGCTACAATGGCACTTAACTATTTGATCGGTTCTGGTGTTCCACAGGATTGGTCAACGCACAATATTGGACATGAAATAACGGCTCTTTATGGTGTTGACCATGCACAAACTTTGGCAATTGTTTTACCCGGTACAATGAAAGTGATGCAAGAATCGAAAAAAGATAAGATTATTCAGTACGCACAGCGTGTTTGGGGTATAAATAAAGGAACCGAAAGTGAAATTATTGATGCTGCCATCAAAAAAACAGTTGAGTTTTTTGAGATGATGGGCATTAAAACCCGCCTTCGGGATTACAATATTCCGGTTACCGTGGCCGATGAAGTGGCCGACCGAATGGAACAGCGCGGTGATGTGAATATTGGTGAAAACAAACTTGTTGGAACCGATGAGATCAGAAAAATTTTAGAAAGCAGGTATTAAAAGCCTGAAAAAAAATATATTCTAAAAGAGCTCTGATCAATTCAGGGCTCTTTTTTTG
>JAGYOI010000265.1 GCA_018399395.1 Prolixibacteraceae bacterium | reverse complement strand
CTTAATCGAATGCAATTTAGGGCAAATCATAATAAAAAAATGTATTCATGGCAAACTCTATTTCAAAATCAGGATGATTGGCTAACTCAACAAGCTGTGAATTATCAATCACTTTTTGAGTGTGCCGGCTGAATTTTTTTGAGCATGTTTGTAAAATAGCACCTGCACCAGAAGTGTTTCCCACAGTAATAATCTTATCAATATCTGTCTGTGGAAGAATGCCTATTTTCAAAGCATTTTCAGGATTCATGTAATTTCCGAAACCACCAGCCAGAAAAATAGCATCCAAGTTATCAATCGTAATTTGAGCTTCCTGCAATAATAATTTAACGCCTGTAAAAACAGCACTTTTGGCAAGTTGTACTTCACGAACGTCTCGGGGAGTAATAACCACGGCCTTACCATTTCCAGACTCTTCTTTTGGCACTAAAATAAAATCATTAGCAAGTTCTCCATCGGCCTGAATAATTTTATTATCCAACATGTAAGCAATAACATCAATCAACCCTGAACCACAAATACCAATTGGTTTTTCATCAGATATCGTCTGATAGCCATTCGAGTTATAGCATGAGATAGCGCCATCAAACGCACCCATTCCACAATAAATATTAGCACCTTCGAAAGCGGGGCCGGCAGCAGTTGCACAACAATATATTTTTGAAGAAGTAACCAGAGCCATTTCTCCATTTGTTCCAATATCAACCAGTAAATAATTTTTAATATTTTCTGGCGGTAAAAGTGATGCAAGTCCAGCAACAATATCGGCACCTACATATGCCGAAATTGAGGGTAATAAATGTATTACCCCTGAATCGTTTATTTTTATATTTAATTCTTTTGGGTGATAGAGCTTCTCCCCTGTGAAATGTGCTTTGAACGGATATAATGCAATTGATGTGGGATTAATCCCGACTAAAAGGTGCAACATGGTAGTGTTGGCTGATATAGATATTTTAACAATGTGTTCTGATGATAAACCTTCGACTGTGCAAAAATGGTCTATTTCCTGGTTGATGGCTTTCACCACTTCCTTTTGAAGGGTCAGAATATTTTTTTTATTGGTGCAGTAGTTTATGCGACTAATAACATCAGCACCGTATTTAACCTGTGGATTTCCAATACCTGTGTTTCGAATGGTACTTCCTGTTACTAAATTTATCCAGTAAAATACAATGCTTGTAGTACCCAAGTCAATAGCTAAGCCAATAGGGTAAACTGTATTTAACGTCAGGGGGATGGGTTCTATTGGTAATTTTAAAAGGTACTGATGCTGTGCTGTCAAGATTTGTGACTCGCGTATAGTTGGTAGTATAACTTCGATATCAGAACAGGGATAATATTCACAGGAATTGATAGTGCCAATATCTTTTACATGAACCTTACATTTTCCACAGGTACCATTTCCCCCGCAAGGGGCTTCAATTTTCACATCATTGTTTTGTAGAATATGCAGCAGGCTGTCTCCTTCATTATAATTTATTTCTGTAATTGTATTGTTGTTTTGAACCTTAATATTTGGCATGGCAGGGGTGTTAAATATTAGAAATATAACTTAAGATATTATTCTGTTTTGGTGCTTCCACACAAACATTTTCACTATCGCAATTTTGACAAACATTTTTTTTGAAGCGCAAGTTTTCTACTATTAAAATTATTCCACTTATTGATTTTATTAGTATCATCAGGCATGAATCACTGAGTAAATCTTTGTAAAATCATCAGAAAAGAAAGAAAAGAGTTGCTTTTATTCTTTTATTTCACTTTCATTTTTTTACTGCAAATTATTAAATATAAGGTATTTCACTAATAAAACTTCATATAATTAAAAGTTGTTTTAATCATGAAAGTTCCTGCGCCTATGTTCAAGCTCCATTTCGATAATTGACATGGTTTTAGCGTCGAGCTTATAGAAATAAATAAAAAAAGCTGAAAACAATGCTGTTATTGCAGGGAAAATACTTAAAACCATTTTAATACCATGAATTGTTTCCGGTGCCTGAACGACATTTGGTTTGAAGCCATAAAAAGCCAATAGCCAAAGTGTAACCGATCCACCCATTGTCCAGCCAAGTTTTTGTGTCATACTTGAAGCTGAAAATACCAGACCGGTAGCACGGCGCCCGGTTTTCCACTCACTCCAGTCAGCCGAATCGGCATACATCGACCACAGCAAGGGGAATATGATACCGGCACAAAAACTTGTTAATGCCTGTAAAATATATACAAACACCACCTGCTCTTTAGTGCACAAATAGAACAGCGTACTAAAAATGGCTGCTCCAATCATGGCATACATAAAGGTTTTGCGTTTGCCAAATTTCGATGAAACAAATTTGGCAGAGGCTACACCCAGCAAATTGAATATCTGTCCCAGAATTAAGTACAAGGTGCTAAAGGTAAATGTCATTTTCGAAAGCGCCACTGCAGCATCATCAACAATATAATATTTAAAATAATACATGGCTACCCCATCGCGAACCGAGTTGAATATCAGTGTCATTACCCCGGCCCCCAACAAGACAAACCATGGTACATTTTGCATCAGGTTTTTAAAGTCTTCTTTTAAATTATTTTCCTGCGATTTAGGAGGAGTAATCCGTTCACGGGTCCATAAAAAAGTTAATACGAAAAAAAAAATAGCAATTATACCAATTACCACCATGGTGAGCTGGTAAGCCGTAGATAAAGCAACCCCCTTTTTGAAGATATCGACCAAAGGCTGATAAATGGCAACAACCAATATGCTTCCGCCAAAAGCAAACAACATGCGAAATGATGCAAAACTGGTTCGTTCATTACCATTAGTAGTCATTACTCCAAGCAGACTTGCATAAGGTACATTAATAGCCGTATAAGCCATCATCATGAGCGTATAAGTTATGTATGCATAAATCAGTTTTCCTGAAACACTCAAATTAGGAGTGGTAAACAGTAACACGCCAATTAAACCGAAAGGTATTGCCACCCATAATAAATAAGGACGGAATTTACCCCAACGAGTATTAGTACGGTCACTAATAATTCCCATGATCGGGT
>JAGYOI010000264.1 GCA_018399395.1 Prolixibacteraceae bacterium | reverse complement strand
GTGAGTTGCATTTAAAAATTTTTTTAAATGAGATGCAGTCAAGTTGCGTCAGGATAAAAGGATATGTAAACTTCGATGATGGCAGGTTTGTAAGTGTGCAGAGTGTTTACGACCATTTGGACATAAAAGAAATGAATAATTACATTGGCCCCTCTGAGCTTATTGCATTTGGTCCCCATTTAGAATTATCTTATTTAAGAAGCACTTTTTTAAAATATGCAACACGGTAAACCATTTTGGGCACATTAAATTTCAAATCAATGAAGAAGGGCATCAAAGAACAGTATCTTATAAAAATAAAAGAACTCAATATTTCGATAAAGGATATTGAAAAGGTTGCACATATTGACGAAAACATGCCTTCTTATGATGTTTTTTTAATGAATGAAATTGAGCAACTCGACAAAATTTCCAATATTGAGGCTGGGTATGTTATTATGCCAGGACATGTATATAAAGAGAGCATTATTGTCGATGGTAAATTATTTAATGTTGGTAAAAAAGTTGCCCCTTTTTATAAGCATATGGAATACGCTGCTACATTTGTTTGTACTGCGGGGAATGAAATTTCAGACAGGGCGAAACAACTTAATTTCCAGGGGCAACTTATAGAAGGTTATCTGATTGATGTACTTGGTTCTGTATTGGTTGAAAAAGCAATGGATAAACTTCAAAAGAATCTTCAGAAAAAAATGATAAAACATGGCATGAATATAAGCAACCGCTACAGCCCGGGGTATTGTAACTGGGATGTAAAAGAACAAGAGCAACTCTTTTCTTTCTTTCCTGATGATTTCTGCAACGTTTCACTTAGTGATTCATGCCTGATGGTGCCTGTTAAATCAGTTAGCGGAATTATTGCAATAGGAGAAAACGTGCGCTTCCAAAAACATGTTTGTCAAAATTGCAAATGTGTAAATTGCTTATATAGAAACACCAAAACAGAATAATAGCTCAAACAATATTTATAGCATTAAGTTACAACTATGCCAAATCTTAAGTTTCGAAAAAGCATTCAGCGGTAATATCAAAAGGATACGGCTTTATTTATTTCAAAGCAAAAAACGCATAAATTAGTTATAAAATGAACACACAATTTGAATTAAGAAAGACGAGAATTACAAAAGAACACGAAGTGTTGCTTTCAAAGAAAAACGAAGAACTTTTTAATACAAATGGTATTTACAGCCGTTATAAAAATCCAATTTTAACCCGCGACCATGTGCCGTTGGAGTGGCGTTTCGATATGAACCCGGATACCAATTCTTTATTTATGGAACGCATTGGTTTCAATGCTGCATTCAATTCAGGGGCAATAAAATGGAATGGTAAATATGTTTTGATCGTACGTACCGAAGGCAATGACCGTAAATCGTTTTTTGCTGTGGCCGAAAGTCCAAATGGTGTCGATAACTTCCGTTTTTGGGAGCGTCCAATCACTTTGCCTCAGGGCGTGGAGTGGGATACCAACATTTACGACATGCGCTTAACTGTTCACGAAGATGGGTGGATTTATGGTGTATTCTGTGCTGAGCGCAAAGATCCAAATACTCCCCAAGGAGATACATCAAGTGCTACAGCCACCGCAGGGATTGCACGAACAAAAGATCTGATAAGCTGGGAACGTCTTCCTGATCTAATTTCATACGGAGGTCAGCAACGTAATGTTGTATTATTCGAAAGGTTTGTTGATGGCAAATATGCTTTTTTTACACGTCCGCAGGATAGCTTTATCGACACAGGTAAAGGTGGCGGTATTGGTTGGGGATTAAGTGCAACCATTGAGCATGCTGAAGTGCCTGAAGAAAATATTATCGATGCAAAAACATACCACACTGTTTACGAAGTGAAAAACGGCCTTGGGCCACACCCAATTTATACCGATAAAGGTTGGTTGCATTTGGCGCATGGTGTGCGTAATACAGCTGCTGGTTTACGTTACGTGCTTTATGTTTGTTTAGCCGATAAAAACGATGTTTCAAAAATTACACATAAACCGGCAGGTCATTTTATTGCTCCATTGCAGAGCGAAAGAGTAGGCGACGTATCGAACGTGGTTTTCTCGAACGGATGGATTGCCGATGATGACGGAACTGTTTACATATACTATGCATCTTCCGATACAAGAATGCATGTAGCTAAAACTTCAATTATTCAATTGCTCGATTATTGTTTAAACACTCCTGAAGATAAGTTTTATTCTCATCTGTCGGTGGAAAGAATTAACAGTTTAATAGATAAAAATAAAAACTTGTAAAAAATGAACAGAGCGTTTGCTGAGATGATAAATGCCCAGGAAAAAGAGCTGGATAACATTCTAAATTTCTGGATCATCAATACAATTGACAAGAAATATGGTGGTTTTATTGGTGCTGTTTCAGGCGACGGTATTGTCTTTAAAGATGCTCCCAAAGGATCCATCTTGAATGGGCGTATTTTGTGGTCGTTTTCAGCGGCCTACAATTATACCAAAAACCCAAAATACCTTAAAATGGCCGATCGGGCTTTCGATTATATTGTCAATAACTTTATCGATAGAAATAATGGCGGGGTTTATTGGGAAGTCGATGCAAAAGGCCAACCATCCAACACCCGGAAACAGGCCTATGCACAGGGATTTGCAATTTATGGGTTATCGGAGTATTACAAGGCAAGCGGTAATGAGAAAAGTTTGCTCATAGCTCAGGAAATCTTCTGGATTATTGAAAAGCATTATTGGGATAAAAAGTATGGTGGTTACATTGAGGCACTGAGCGAAGAGTGGCAAGCTATGGAAGACATGCGCCTGAGTGCCAAAGAAGCCAACTGGCCAAAATCGATGAACACACACCTGCATATTCTGGAGCCTTACACCAATTTGTACCGGATATGGAAAAATCCTATCCTGGCTGAAAGTATACGTAAAACCATTCGTGTTTTCCTCGATCATATTATAAACGCTGAAACTGCTCATTTAAAATTGATGTTCGATTATGACTGGACGGTTAAAACCAAAGCGATTTCTTTTGGGCACGACATTGAAGGTTCTTGGTTATTGGTTGAAGCGGCCGAAGAAATGGGCGA
>JAGYOI010000263.1 GCA_018399395.1 Prolixibacteraceae bacterium | reverse complement strand
CTTTTAAAACATCGTATGCCGAAACCAACTTGTTATTTGGATTAAGCACATCGCGGGCAGCTTCGGCTATTGCCATTATTCTTATAGGGTTAAATTTTGGACTCGTTAGTGAATCGGTTTTGAACAACACGGTAATTCTCATTCTGGTTACCAGCATCACTAGCTCTTATATCACTCAGCGTTCAGGAAAAAAACTTCTCATTAGCGAGAACGACACCACATCAAATAAAAAGAAAAGAGAACAAAAACTGCTGGTGCCGGTTGCCAACCCGGCCAATATGGAAAACCTTCTCGATTTTGCAACCTTGATAAAAGAAGATGACGATGATCTGCCTATTTACCCGTTAAGTGTTTTCACCAACCGTCAAAAAGTACGTGAGCAAATTGATGAAAAACAAAAACAAATTGTTAAGGTGATCGATTCCATGCAATCTGATGTTCTATTCGAGTCAAACACGCGAATAGACAGTAATGTAACCAATGGAATTATCAGGGCTGCCGAAGAAATTGTTGCTTCGGGGATTATATTAGGATGGAACGACAAACACACACCACTACATATTCTTTTTGGCAATGTATTAAATAACCTGCTGGCCAAGACCCAGCGCATGATTGTAGTTTTAAAAACCCCATCAACCTTTAGGGAAATCAAAAAAATCACAATTTTTTGTAACGAAAACGCCCAGTTTGAGCCTGGTTTCTCACTGTGGCTCGATTCCGTCTTAAATTTTGCAAAAAACCTTCAGCTTAAAATTACACTTAATTGCCCATCGGAAATGACGCATGATGCGATACGCAATCATCTTGAAAAAAACAAGGCACTAAAATACATCGAAGCCCAAAACAAAAAAGTGAGGCCATTCAAACAATCAAAAGAAAACAAAAGCACACCATCGGAGTTGTTTATTTTTGTAAGTTCACGCAGGAAAACAGTATCGTACAGCCGTCAGTTTGAGCACAACATGAACAACAGCATAACCCGGTTTAAGCGCAACAACATCATCATCATTTACCCTGAACAATAAGCAGACAAAACCTTAGGGGGCATGCTTTAACGTAATAGATAATTATTATCATTTTAACTCCCTGCTTGTCGGGTTCAGGGAGCATCAACGTGCTTCCTTTTCCTTTTAAAAAACCTTTTCCACTGGTTGAAATCGCGCACATACATCAAGCCCACCCCGGTTTCAACCAACTGGCCTTCAATAGCTCCTTCGTACTGGTCGTGCCTAAATCCTTTCAGTCTTAAGCTGCCATCCTTGTTCAGTTTATATTCAACGGTAATATCGCTGGCAATGTCGCTGGTTGAATTATGCTTTGCTTCTTCGCCTTCAACATCAACGGTACCCCCAACCTGAACCGACAGCCGCTCGTTAAACAGTTGCTTTTTCAATCCAATTTCTACCTGTGTCCTCCCTTCAGCCTGGCCACTTTCATAATTGTCGTACGATTGGATGTCGAAATTCAGCTCCATGCCGGGAATCACTTTTGAACTTAACTGGTTCAACTGGGCCGATAAAAACTTACCCACCGAGGTACGGATCATTGCCGAGGGGCTGCCCAGTTCTGATTCAAACGGGTTTTCCTGAACAAACCGTCCCAATACCAACAAGGCAAAAACTTGCTTATTCAGACCCGATGGGTCATTGTTTAACAAACTCAGTTTCTGATCTACCGATCCGCCCATAATCCCTTTATCTTCGGGTGCTAATTGAATTTCGAAACTAATTTCGGGTTGCAAAATCTCACCACGAAGTTTCAATACAACATCAAACGGATAACGCTGTTTGTAACTGTTTCGTTCAACATCGCTTAAATCCGAAAGCTGATCGGCTATCAGGTCGTATGGTGATGCCCTCACGGTATGCCGGGCGTTGATGTTGATACCCGCATCCAGTGGGTCGCCATTCCATATAATGGTACTTCCACCCTCAATATCAAATTGCTTTTTGATGATCGATTCGAGGGAAACCAAATAGCTTCCTTCGCTGATATTATAAGCTCCGGTTAAGCTCATCATACCGCTTTGGTCAATATTGAAACCAAGTGCTGCTTCGCCTTTAACCACGAGTGAGTCGGTCGATGTCGGGTCCATCAGGAGCCGGAGCGTAGCCTCTTTGTCAACTTCGATAACAGACGAAACATCAAGACCTTTAATTTGTGTTTTCTGAAACTTTTTGTGTTTTGCCTGCGCTAAAATAGGGTTGAGTTTTTCACCCGTGTTGAACTCAACCACATCCTCCCCTTTATCGGTTGTTAAGCGGTCTTCGGGAACCACAAAAGTGAATCTTGAACCTTTTTTCATTTTAAGCCGGGCATTTACCACCGGCAAGTCCATCGGTCCCGAAACATCGATTTGACTATCGATAATCATCCGTCCGAAAAATTCACTGTTGTCGTTTGCCGTAGTATTAAAAAGAATAAAATCTTTTGAGCTCACATTAAAATCGAACTTGAAATTGCTGAATTGTTCCATTTTTACAGCTCCGTTAAGAACAGCCGTGTTATTTCGGGGGTCCGTGACGGTAAAATTGTTGAAGTAGATACCATCGTTTTTCAGTTGAATGGTTTCTTGTTTCAAGGCGATACGATTGTTTAAAAAGGCAGGGTTCAGAAAGGCATCATTGAAAACCAACTCCCCTGTAATTTCCGGTTTACCAGCATCACCAACAATTAAAACATCACCGCTTATCATTCCCGATGTTTCGCATATTTGCCCCATTGAAAAGGCTTCGAGGGTTTTCATCGATAGTGATTCAACCCGGGTTTTGATGTCAATGGAATTGGAGCCGCCATTGGGAATGTAGTAGCCTTTCGCGCTGAGATTATTCCCGGCACCCGACAAATTCACATCAATATTGAATTGCTCAGGGGGCGCATTTTCAGCTTTTACTAAAAGATTACCAACATGAGCATTTCGAAAAAACAAATTTGAAATACCAGCATCGGCAATTATTCCGTATGAATCGTTAATATGTTTAAATAGCACACTCCCGTCGATGACCCCGGTTACCAGGTTGCTGTCTTTGGTGACAATATTAGAAAGGTCTGAAAGCTTAAAATTTTGTAT
>JAGYOI010000262.1 GCA_018399395.1 Prolixibacteraceae bacterium | reverse complement strand
CAGAGCGTTTCCCATTTAAATATGATTTCCGTGACGAATACTCAGAAAATTTCTTCTTCACTTCGCCCACATCACGAATACGTATATAACCACCGGTTTTTGTGCCGGTTAAAATAATATCGGCAATTTTATCGGGGTCGGTACTACGCGACCGAAGCCTGATAAGCATTTCTTCGGTTTCCGACTTTATTGTACCTCCCGACACATCCTGATTGTTAGAGGCAATAGCCTGCGATATATCGCTGAATGTTAAGCCATGCCGCAACAATTCATTTTCATTTACCTCAACTGATATTTCATAACTGGGAAAACCAAAAATTGTCACCTGGCTCATTACGCCCGAATTGAGAAAATCTTCTTCAATGCGCTGGGCATGTGTTTTTAAGGTCAGCAAATCTATGTCATCATTAGATGGCACCAGGTTTATCATCATGGCCATTGAACGCGAACGCCGTTTGGAAACAATAGGCCGCTCGGCTGCCGACGGAAGCGACGATATACCATCTACTGCATTTTTAACTTCCTGCAATACCTCGTTGATATCGTATTGGCCGGTAGTTTCAATGGTCACCACAGAACTGTTTTCAACCGATGTTGAATTGATTTCCTTGATGCCAATAATCCCCCTGATCGCCTCTTCAATACGACTGGTAACCCCTTCTTCCATTTCAACAGGTGACGCCCCGGGGTAGAAAACCCTGACCTGGATAATCCGGCTCTCCGTTTCAGGGAAGAAAGACTTTTTCATGTTTAAAAGCCCAAACACACCTGCAAACACGACAACCGCGATAATCAGATTAGCGTAAAATGGATATTTTACAAAAATTGAAACTATTTTTCTCATCAAAACCTAACTTTACATTTTTCAGGAACCATTACATTTTACTTTTCAGGTGCATCCCTCAGCCTGCTAACTTTCGCCCCTTCACTTACTCCCACCAGCGGCTGAACAACCAATACAGAACCTGCTTCAATACCGTTAAAGAATAATGTCCCCTCATTTCGTTTCACAACATTTATTTTTCGGGTTTTGAGCCTGCCGTTTACAATTGTATAAACTTCATCGAAATTGAAAACAGCCCTCCTGGGTATTTCCATTACATCGTCAACTTGTTTGCCTGTAAATGTAGCCTCTACATATTGACCGGGCTTTGGCAGGATACCTTCTTTAATTTCAACATAAACAACCGCCGATTGGGTCTGCTCATCAATAAAATCAGACTTTCTTACAACTGTTCCCTTCCATGTTGATTCTCCACTAAGCACAACCTTATCCCCGATCCCGATAAATCCGGCATAATCAGCATCAACAGCAACCTCTACTTCAACCACATCGGTACGCATAGCCATTGCTACGGCGGCCCCCATGTTTACATACGCTCCAACTTCCCTGTTAACCTGTGAAAAAGAACCATTAAAAGGTGCATGAACCGTATAGCGTTTTAAGGCCAGTTCATCTTTTTTAATTGAATAATATTCCGGGAGAATATTCCGGGAGGCCAAAAACATTTTTAATTGTGATGAATCGTATTGCGGGAGGCCGGGCAAATCGCTGTCCACGTCTATCGAATTGAAGAAACCAACAAAATCTGAATAATTTTGCCCGAAGTCAATTTTTATATCCGGCAAAATATTGGCTACTAAATTCAGAAAATTACTTTTTCGGGCCTTCAGTGCCAATTCTACCTCATCTTTATAAATAGACAACAACACATCGCCCTTTTTAAATCGCTGACTGGCTTTTAGCGGTACGTCGCCTTTTATAATTTTCCCCGATCCCTCTGCCACAACATCTACCATCGATTTTGCAACAACGCGGCCTTTACCGTTTACTTCGGCAATAATATTATCGTAAGCAACATCTACCGTTTTTACATATCGTGTAATTTCGGGCGCTTTTTTAACAGCAGGTAATTCTTTTTGCGATGCCAGAAACCTCATAATACCAAAGGCCATTCCAACAATCACAATGGAAGCAACTATAATAATAATTGTACGTTTCATATACTTTATTTGATTTCAAAACATTTACATAGAAAACACGATATCTATGACAGCAAAATGATAAAAAAGTTTAATCGCGGTGCTAAACAAGTAAAAATTGACAGAGCCAACAAGAAATAAAGAAACAAGAAAAATTAAATAAAACGCTCACAATTAGGTAATATTTATAATTTTGCAGCATTTAAAACGATAAAGTTTATACAGCATAATGAACAAAGAACTACTGCAAAACATTGAATCATTAATTGATGCAGGTTTTAAAGAAGATATCAGCACAGGCGATTTAACCACCGATTTATTAATATCGGCCGGCACGCAAACAACCGCGGTAATGATAGCCAAAGCCGATGGTGTTATTGCCGGGCTGCCCGTTGCAGAGATGGTATTTAAAAAACTGGATCCAGGGGTTGAACTTATTAAATCGGTAAACGATGGTGACACTGTTCATCAGGGAGATTTGATTTGCACAATAAAAGGTGCTTACCGTGCCTTGCTTACCGGCGAACGTTTAGCCCTCAATTTTTTGCAGCGCATGTCGGGCATTGCCACTGAAACATCAAAATACGTTGAAGCAGTCAGTGACTACCATACTGAAATACTTGACACCCGCAAAACGCTGCCCGGGCACCGCTTGCTCGATAAATATGCAGTTAAAACAGGAGGCGGCACCAACCACCGGATCGGGCTCTACGATATGGTTATGATTAAAGACAACCACATTAGTGTTGCCGGTGGAATAACGAAGGCTGTTGATGCCATTAAACTAAAAGTTGACAAGAACATCAAAATTGAAGTTGAAACAACAAACCTCGAGCAAGTGGAAGAGGCACTGAATGCCGGTGCCGATATCATTATGCTCGACAATATGGATAACAATACAATGACTGAAGCTGTTAAATTAATTAACGGCAAAGCTAAAGTGGAAGCATCGGGAAACATGACACTAGAGCGTGTTAAAGAAGTTGCAGCAACCGGTGTTGATTACATTTCAATTGGTGCACTCACCCACTCGGTAAAAGCACTTGACATTAGCCAACGCATTAAAGATTAATTGCAGGTGGATAATTTAGTTATA
>JAGYOI010000261.1 GCA_018399395.1 Prolixibacteraceae bacterium | reverse complement strand
CAGTATTTAAAATCACCATCTTTCATATCTTCAACCACGACCTTTTCTTTGGGTTTGCCCAGCGCAATCACGTTAATAATTTCAAATTGTTCGGGTATTTGCAGTGCTTTTGTAAGTAGCGGTTTGTTAATGGCTCTCAGGATGCATCCGCCATATCCGTCTTCAACAGCCCCCAGAAGTATGCTTTGGGCAGCTATTCCATCGTCGCAGTAATACTGGTTTGATATTTCGGTATCGAGAACCTGCACAAGATAAGCCGAAGGCCGCTCACCCTCTTTCGGGCCGGGCCAATCTTTTAAAAACCCTGCCCATGCAAGCGCCTGAAATATCTTTTCATTCTTTTCGGATGTGTTTGAAAGAATGTATTTCAATGGTTGGGCATTACGCCCCGATGCCGATAAACGTGCCAGTTCGAGCCATTTGCGTAATTGTTCTTCGGTAATTTCGTCGTTTTGATAAAACCGTCGATAGCTGCGGTTTTTGAGAATTAAATCTTTTATCATAAAGCAAAAAAATAAGGATTGGGAAAAAATAAAAAGGTATGTGACCAACGATAACCTGCAATAAGTGGATGTATGTCCCAATCCTTACATTTTTTAAAACGGCAACCATCCACCAATATTGCTCTGTTATCGGTCAATACATTTAAAGTTTGTTAAAATTTATTTACAAATACTTTCATCAAGCTCCTACTATAATAAGTCACTAGCCAGCTCGGCCAAATAACTACGTTCCCCTTTTACCAGGTTTACATGGGCAAACAATTTCTGCCCTTTCATGCGGTCCGACAAGTATGCCAACCCGTTCGATTGCTGGTCGAGATACGGAGAATCAATCTGGTGGAGGTCGCCCGTAAATATCATTTTAGTTCCTTCGCCGGCACGGGTAATAATGGTTTTTATCTCGTGCGGGGTCAAGTTCTGCGCTTCATCAATTATAAAGTACGAATTCGACAAGCTCCGCCCCCTGATATATGCCAGTGCGGCAATAACCAGCTTTTCATCTTTCTCCATTTCCTCTATCCGGGTCGATTCAACACTACGCGGGTTATTGGCATGTTTAATAACGGTAAGGTTGTCGAACAAAGGCTGCATATACGGACGAATTTTCTCATCGGCATCGCCTGGCAGGAAACCAATATCGCGGTTGCTCAGGGCAACAATTGGCCGGGCGAGTAATATTTGCTCGTACAAAGTATGTTGAGCCAAAGCCGCTGCCAGGGCCAGCAATGTTTTTCCGGTTCCTGCCTTTCCGGTTACCGCTACCAGTTTAATATCAGGATTCAGCAATGCATTCAGTAAAAAAGTTTGCTCGGCATTACGGGGCTTAATCCCATAAGCCGTTGTTTTATCGATACGTTCAAAACGGTCATTTTCTTTATCAAACCGAACCAATGCTGATGTATTCGCCCCTTTGAAAATAAAATAATCGTTGGCTACTACTTCATTTTCTGTTTTCACAGCATCTTTGTCAAGATATTTCTTTTCGTAAATTTCGGCAATAAGCGAATCATCACATTCGTCAATCACATCAACCCCGCGGTTAAAAATTTCGGTATTGGTAACCTTGTCATTTTTATAATCCTCGGAGTCAATACCCAGCGACTTTGCTTTCATCCTGAGATTGATATCCTTGGTTATCAGCACAACTTTCTGTTCGGGATACTTTTCTTTTGTATAATCGGTAATAGCCAATATCCGGTGGTCGGCAATATCTTCTTTAAACGAAGCTTTTATTTTTTCAGAAAAAGGGCGCCCGGTTTCAATGCGCAATTTTCCTTTTCCTTCACCCATCGATAAGCCACCATTAAACAAATCGTCTTTTACCAATTGATCGAGCAAGCGCACAAACTCACGCGCCTGAAAATTAAGTTGGTCGCTCCCCCGCTTAAATTTGTCGAGTTCTTCTAAAACCGTAATAGGTATAACCACATCATTTTCCTGGAAATTATAGATACACTGGTGATCATGCAAAATAACGTTTGTATCGATGACAAAAATTTTTGAATGATTTGTAGTCATATTGTAGATTTTTATGAGGTTCTTAGATATTTCTTAAATGTACTAAATTTTACGCGCGAAATATTTTTTTATCCGGCTTTTTACTGATTTTTGTACTACCATAATTGAAAAACATGAACTACGAACAAACCATCGATTTTTTATACACGCAGTTGCCCATGTTCCAACGCACAGGGCCTGCTGCTTATAAAAACAATCTCGATAACACACATGCACTCGACCGCATGTTCGGCCACCCGCACCAGAGAATTAAAACCATACATGTAGCCGGCACCAATGGAAAAGGTTCTGTTTCACACATTTTGGCATCAATTCTCCAAAGCGCCGGTTATAAAGTCGGACTTTACACCTCGCCACATTTGTTGGACTTCAGGGAAAGGATTAAGATTAATGGGCAGATGGTAAACAAAGAAGATGTTTGCCGTTTTGTGGAAGAATTTCAACAAAAAAATAAAGCAGAAAAGTTGGAACCTTCGTTTTTTGAACTTACCGTAATGATGGCCTTCGATTATTTTGCCCGGCAAAAAGTTGATGTTGCGGTAATTGAAGTGGGGCTGGGCGGACGGCTCGACTCAACCAATATTATAAACCCCGAAATTGCAGTAATCACCAATATCAGCCCCGACCATACTAATTTGCTTGGAAAAACAATTCCTGAAATAGCTGCTGAAAAAGCAGGGATCATCAAGCAAAACACACCCGTAATTATTGGCGAAACTCAGGCTGAATCGCAAAATGTATTCATTGCAAAAGCAAAAGAGAAACGAGCTCCCATCCATTTTGCCGATGAAGAATACCATTTGTCAAAAACTAGGGAAACGCTGCAATTTTCCTCAGAATGCTCGCTAATTTACAAAAACCTCACGTGCGACCTGAAAGGCAACTATCAACAAAAAAATATTAATACAGCCCTGGCTGCAGTTCAAATTCTTCACACCCAAAAATGGTTTAAGATAAATGCACATGCTGTTGAATCAGGCCTCAAAGGTGTAATAAAAAACACGGGGCTATACGGCCGGTGGCAACAAATTGGCAGCAACCCAAAAATAATTTGTGATACCGGCCACAATCA
>JAGYOI010000260.1 GCA_018399395.1 Prolixibacteraceae bacterium | reverse complement strand
TGAACCGCTTCGCGGCACAGGCTGCCTGCATGTTTAGGGTGCGTAATGAATTAAGTTAGCTAAATTCATATGCACCGCCCTTCGTTTTGGCATCCACCGCTTGCTCCGAAGGAGCTGCATTTCAATAACCGTGGGTGGCAGCCCACGGTAGTGCTATACGTGTTAACAACAGCCCCGGGAGGGGTTGTATCTTCTTTCTGTTATTCCGCTTTGCGGTTATTTATGGTAAACCAAAATGTACTGCCTTTGCCTCCGGTGCTTTCGGCCCAAATTTTACCACCATGTTTTTCAACAAATTCTTTGCACAATATGAGGCCGAGGCCCGAACTGGGTTCATTATCGGTGCCCGGACGGCTGGTGTTTTCCGAGATGTTAAAAAGCTTGTCTATTATTTCAGGGGGCATGCCAATACCATTATCTTTAACAGCAAATAGTACTTTTCCTTGTTTTGTCTTGCTAATTTCTATCAAAACCTTGCCATTTGGTTTGGTGAATTTAATTGCATTCGACATCAGGTTGCGCATAATTGTACGCAACATATTTTCGTCGGCAAAAACAGTAAGCTCCTTATTATATTTCATCTCTATATTGATGTGCTTACTTTTGGCCTTTTCAATTACAGAATGATCGCATGAATCTAAAAATTCTGCAATTTTTATTTGCTTTGGTTTAAACGGCATGCTTCCCCCCTGAAAGCGCGACCATTCCAGCAGGTTTTCTAATAATTTGTATGTTGAATCGGCAGTTTGGTTAATAGATAGACTAAAGGTTTTATACTTTTCAAGAGAAAAATTGTATGAATCATCAGTCATTAATTCAGACAGGTTAAGTATTGCAGATAACGGGCTGCGCAAATCGTGTGAAATTATGGAGAAGAACTTGTCTTTTGTGGCATTAGCCTCTTTTAGTGCGGTATTTTTTTGCAGTACTTCTTCTGTAACGGCTTTAAGTTTGGTTATATCTTGCTTTAAGGCCATGTAATTGATAATTTCTCCATCGTTGTTTTTTATAGGTGAAATTATAACATCTTCCCAATACAACTCCCCATTTTTCTTTTTATTAAGAAATTCACCTTTCCATGTATTTCCCGACATAATAGTACGCCACAAGGCTTTGTATTCTTCTTTTGTTGTATGGTCCGAGCTAAAAATACGGGGGTTTTGCCCAAGAAGCTCATGATACGTATAGCCGGTAATTTCTGAAACCACCGGGTTGGCAAAGATGACATTGCCTTCGAGGTCGGTTATCACAATGGATACCGGGCTTTGGGTAACCGCTTGCGACAATCGATGTAATTCCTCCTCAGACTTCTTTTTTTCAGTGATATCTTCAACCATGGCCAGGTGCATAGGGGCACCTTTCTGGTTTGACCCTACAGGTGCTACGGTCATGTTTACCCAAACAACTTCACCGTTTGGTTTAATGTATCGTTTGTGCATATTGAAGCCCTTAATTTCACCTGCATTTAACCGGGCCATGTTATCAAGGTCTTCCTGCACATCATCGGGGTGTGTTATGCTCATCCAGTCAATAGTAAGCATCTCCCCCCGGGAACGGCCTGCAATAGAAGCATATTTATTATTTACCTCTGTTATTTGCCCGTTTAATGAATTAATTAAAGCGATACCAATGGGTGATTCTTCAAAAATAGCCCGAAAATGTCTTTCACTTTTTACCACTTCAAATTCAGATAATTTACGATCGATAATAATACCAGATTGCATCACAAACGATTCGATATAGTCATTATCGGTAATTGGCATTTTGTCACGATTTAGAAAATGGATGTTCGCATGTAATTTTTCATCCTTATTGATGCCAATCGTATATATGTGTTGTATGCCCAAAAGTTTCTCGATAGCTTTTGCTGCTAAAACCGGAAAATGTGAACCAGAAAAATCGGAAAGTCCTTTCTTAAAATGATGTAACTTTCCTGTTTTAAAATGATTTAAAAGCGAAGGATCAATATTAAATTTCTTTTTTAAATAATTGTACCCGGTAATTTTAATTGTTCTGTTGATTAATTCTTTTGAAACACCCTTTATATCAAAAAGCCATGACTTTTGGTCTTCTTCATCAACCAACAAGAAAAGTATTACACAATTGGGGTATTGCTCGTGTAACGACTCAACAATATAGCGATAAATATCGTCGAGAGACTCAATCTCGAGCATTTCAGTAGCCGACCGGCTAAGCATTTTAAATTTTTCATTTTTATCGGCCAGTTGTTCCTCCGCAATTTTTTGTTCTGTTACATCTTCGTGGGTAATGACAATACTTTGTACTTTTTGATTTTGATCCTTCAAAGGGTACATTCGCGTACTGAGCCACCTTACACGGCCTTTTCCACGGGCTTCATTTTTCCCGGTAGGATCAAACTTATAAACAGGTACTATAACCGATTCACCTTTATATGCCCTTTCAATGAAATTTATAAGCCCTGTGCGCTTAACCTCATCGCTTGTGAAAAGGTTGAATTTGTTAATGGTACGGGATGCCGGGAAATTCCACAGTTCTTCATAAGCTTTATTTACACTGCGCTGAAAACCATCATTGTCATATATTTCGATAACCGATGGTGATTGCTTCATGAGCGATTTAAACCGGGCTTCACTGTTTTTGATTTTAAGGTTCGCAGTTTCGAGTTCGGTATAACGTAGTGCATTTGATATGGCCAATCCCCCCATTTGGCCAATAACCTCGGCCATTGACAAATACTGGGGCATATAATTGGGGAACATTACATTTTCAATACTAAAACGCCCCAGGTATCCACCATCATATTTAAAATCGATGAAAAATGACTGTTCCGGATCGCGTTTATTTTTATCTGTCTTAAACTGTATCGTTTCACTAACATCTCCATTATCGTACCACTGAAAAACTATATGACCGGGGGCAAACAACAAATCGCAAAGTTCTTTTATTTTATCTACAATAATTTCAGGTTGTATTTCATTCACCAGTTCTTTAAGATTGTTAAAAATCAGCATATGTTCGGAAGTAATGCGTGAAAACTTTGCAATACTCTCGTTTAGTGAATTTCGTTCCAGTTCATTTCTCCAGCTAAAAATTATATTGTCCAATGATTTCTGGAGG
>JAGYOI010000026.1 GCA_018399395.1 Prolixibacteraceae bacterium | reverse complement strand
GAGAGCGGGGGGAGCTTATTTTTGACTTGATTTTTTTTCCTGAGTTTTTTGTATCAAGACAAAAAAGTCAGTGGGGTTTTGGGGCAAAGCCCCCATTAAAGATGATTAAGAGATAATATAAAATGAGCAATAAGAAAGAAATAATAAATTAAGCGTGTTTTCAATTGACTTGAAGGAATAAACTTATTCCTTTTTGGGTGTCCCAAAACTGAAAACAGGAGGCAGCCTTTGTTTTTTATGACATATAGTGCAGGCCAATACTTTTCTTCCGGGAATAGGCATGTTTAATTACCAGGTAAGCTACATTAATAATGTTCCGCAACTCACACAAAGGCAACGATAATTTTGTTTTTTTGTATAATTCTTCGGTTTCATTGTAAATAATCCACAACCGGTCGTAAGCTCGTTGCAGCCTCACTTCACTGCGAACAATTCCAACATACACGCTCATTATTTGCTGTACTTCTTTCAAACTTTGGGTTATCAATACCATCTCTTCGGGATGCGATGTCCCTTTATCGTTCCAATCAGGGATAGAATCGTTTATTTCAATTTCATCAACCAGTTTTGAAGCATCAGCAACCGCCCAGTCGGCATACACCAGAGCCTCCATTAAACTATTAGATGCCAGTCGGTTTGCCCCATGCAACCCGGTATTGGCTGTTTCGCCGGCAGCATATAAATGTTTAATTGAAGTGCGGGCATTTGTATCTACTTTCACGCCCCCACAGATATAATGTGCTGCAGGTACAACAGGGATAGGATCCTTAGTAATATCAATATTTAATGAGAGGCATTTTTTGTGGATATTTGGAAAATGTGCCACCAGTTTTTCTTTATCAAGATGCGTGCAGTCGAGCAATACATAATCGTCGCCCCGTGATTTTATTTCATTATCAATGGCACGGGCAACAATATCGCGCGGTGCCAGGCACCCGCGTTCGTCATATTTCTGCATAAATTCCCTGCCATCAACCGTTTTCAGTATAGCACCAAACCCCCGCATTGCCTCGGTAATTAAATAAGCCGGCTTCTCATTTGGGTTGTATAACGAAGTAGGATGAAACTGCACAAACTCCATATTGTCAACAATGCCTTTAGCCCGGTACATCATGGCAATCCCGTCGCCGGTTGCTGTTACCGGATTGGTAGTGTTCGAATACAGATTTCCAGCTCCACCCGTTGCTAAAAAGGTTAATTTCGACAATATCGTTTTTGCCTCTTTTGTTTCACGGTCGAAAACATAAGCGCCAAAACATTTTGTGTCGCTATGGTGACGTTTTACAACTTCACCGGTGTGGTGCTGGGTTATCAAATCGATTGAGAAATGGTTTTCGAGCACAGTAATATTTGGGTGCGCGTGTATCTTCTCAACCAATGCACGTTGTATTTCGTAGCCGGTATTGTCTTTATGGTGCAATATCCTGTATTCTGAATGCCCACCTTCTTTATTTAAATCGTAACTCCCCGATTCAGTTTTATCAAAATTTGCACCCCAATCAATCAATTCGTTAATTAGAGCAGGAGCGTGTTCAATAACTTTTCTTACTACTTCTTTGTCGCATACCCCGGCACCAGCTACAAGCGTGTCTTCTATGTGGTTCTCAAAATTATCCTCCGGTGTAATAACTGCAGCAATTCCCCCTTGCGCATAAACGGTATTGCTATCGTTCAGTCCTGCTTTTGTTACAATGGTTACTGTACCATATTTTGAAGCTTTAATAGCCATTGATAATCCGGCCAATCCCGAACCGATAATTAGAAAGTCTGTCTTAATCCGCATTTCAGAAATAGATTTTGAATGCTGCATGTACTTTCGCAGCAAATAATTACAGTGTGCTAAAATACGCTTTTTATCGACTGCATCAAAGCAATATTACTAAAGTAAGGCTGTACATTACAAAATCCGTCAATAAAGTCTTTTATAAATCACAACTCAAGAAAAAAGCCCATTTTTAAATGAGCTCCTTTCTATTATAGAATATCTTTATTTTAACGCATTGGATATTTTTTCAGTACTTCTTCCGAATTTCTAAGAATATCGATGTACTGTGCACGTTTATACACAAATTCATCGTTGATACTTTCTTTTGATAATTTACCTTTAAAGTCATTAAGGGATTTATAACCTTTCTTATCCATCCAGTCTTCAAGTTCTTTCAGAATGGTTTCGGCATAACCAACACCATTTTTGTAAAAAGTACTAACAAGCTGAGTTGCATCGGCGCCTGCCAGTAACATTTTTATTACCTCGGCAGAAGTCTTGATACCGCGATTAGCCACCAAACTACCATTAAGCTTATTAAAAAGCAAACCTGCATATCTCAATGTTACCTGGTAATCGCCTTCACGGGTTAAATCCCATGGAAATTCAAATTCTTCCTTATCGATATTAATATCGGGCTGAAAAAAACGGTTGAATATTACAATGCCATCGGCACCGGCTTTGTTAAGCTTTGCAATAAAATTTAACGGATTGGTATAAAATGTACTCAACTTAACCGATACCGGAATATCAACAGCCTCTTTAACCTGCTTCAGCATTTTTATTTGATGTTCTTCAATGCTTTTGGCATTGGCATCGGAAGAAATAGGAACACGGTAAAAATTTAACTCAAGGCCATCAACACCATTTTCGGCCAACATCTGTGCATACTCAACCCAGGTTGGTTCATATATGGCATTGATACTGGCGATTAAAGGAATGGAGATACTTTCTTTTAATTTTCGTACGGCCAGCAAGTGTTCTTTTGGACCGGCGTGTTCAATCTCCGGAAATATCCTTTCCATTTCAGCATTCCGGTAATCATATTCATGAAGGTCTTCATCGAGTTGAAGTGACTCTAACTGTAATTGTTCTTCAAAAAGCGATTTAAAAACTACAGCTGCTACGCCTGCTTTTTCTGCTTTTTTTACTTGCTCAATATCAGTTACCATATTACTGGCACCCAAAACAAGCGGATTTTTTAGGGTTAACCCCATGTAAGTTGTTGATAGATTAGCCATATTGCTTCGTGTTTTTTATGATTCGTAAATTAGTTTTCTTAAAAACAATCATGGCATTAAAATTGTTTTGACGAGTGAAATAATGCCTTTTGAATCAGGAATACTAGGATTTTACATATAATTAAAGATAAAATCATATCAAAAGTATTCGTTTTTGAGGGCAATAGTATATTTTTATGATGCGCTTTTTAGTAAGCATTAAGGGGTAAAACAGAGGGATGCGTATATTTATTTTTTTTCTATTGTTTTTTTCGTGGAACTGGGCTATAGCACAGGATTTGGTTATTCTTCATACAAATGACATCCACTCACATTTAATGGGTTTTTCGCCCGAAACGGAGTATTCTCCATTGGTCAATAATAACGACAGTACGCTTGGTGGGTTTGCCCGTATCGCGGGGTACATAAAATCGGAAAGAGAAAGCAACAACGACAAACTGTTAACGGTTGATGCCGGAGATTTCCTTATGGGTACTATTTTCCAGACCATTGAACTCACTAAAGGGTTCCAGCTAAACCTGATGCACGAAACAGGATACGATTATATAGCTTTGGGAAACCATGAGTTTGATTATGGCCCCGACTCGCTGGCACAAATAATTAACAACTCGAAAAATAACGGGCCGATACCACAACTGTTATGTGCCAATTTCAATTTTGATAAAACACCAGATGCCGAAAAACTGAAAGAACTTTTCGTAAATGGCACCATACTACCATTTGACATTTTTGAAAAAAACAACTACCGCATTGGCATATTCGGCATAATGGGCGAAAAAGCCGCTAACTATATACCTGGCGTATACAACGCTGAATTTGAAAAAATGAATAAAGCTGCCCGCAAAACAGCAAAACACCTGAAGAAAAACGAAAAAGTTGACATTGTAATTGCCCTTTCCCACAGTGGAATCTATCGCGACAAAAAAGGGAACTGGAAAGGAGAAGACATAACCCTGGGTAGAAAAAACAACGACATAGATATCATAATCAGCGGGCACTCACACTCCAAAGTTAAATACCCCATACAAGCCGGAAACACAATTGTTGTTCAGGCTGCATCGTCGGGTATGTACGTGGGACGCATTGAAGTGGTTTTCGATTCTAATGGTAAGCCCCTTTTTCAATACAAACTGGTTGAAATGAACGATACAATTATAGCCGACAAACAAACACAAAAAAAAATTGAAGCACAAATACCAATTATTGAACAGTCGGTTTTATCATCTATTGGCGTTAATTTTGATACGCCGGTACTCGAAACCTCGTTTGATTTAACACTTAACGAACAAAAAGCAGCAAACAGCAACCTGGGACCTTTTGTTGCCGATGCCATGTACAACTGGCTGAACACAGAAAACAGGCCGGGCACCGATATTGTGGCAGTTGCTGCCGGGGTTATCCGCGACAACATCAAAAAAGGCGAACACGGTATGCAGAATATAAACGATATATTCAATGTAATGCCGCTGGGGCTGGGTTACGACAGTGTGCCGGGCACACCACTTGCTAAAATACACATTACCGGAAGAGAGCTAAAACGGGTCACTGAACTCATTCTTGCAGTTTCGGATGTCAGAACAAGCTATTACCTCTATTTCTCGGGAATGCGCGTATATGCCAATACCGACAAGGGGCTTTTCAGAAAAGTAAAATCCATCGAAATTGGAAATGAAAGAGAAGGTTTTTCACCAATTTCATTGAATAAAAAAGACACTACATTATACAGTGTTACTGCCAATGCTTACATGATTGGGTTTATTGGGCAGTTAAAAAAAATGAGTTTCGGACTGGTTAATGTTGAGCCCAAAAATTCTGAAGGCGAAGTACAAAATCCATTAGACATGATAATTGACTTAGATCCTGAGAAAAAAGGGTTACAAGAAGCTAAAGAATGGCTGTCGATATATTATTATGCCCGTGGCCTTGATGATGTCAATGGAAACGGAATACCCGACATACCTCAAAAATATCGAAATGCCAGAAACCCGATAATACAGGTTCATGATTAATTCTTCTCAGAAATTGTTTTTCGAACAGGCAGAGTAAAATAAAATTCAGAACCTTTTCCGGCCTCTGATTTGACCCACATTTTCCCGCCCATTTTCTCGGTCAGTGCTTTTGCAATAGGCAGCCCAAGGCCACTACCTTCGTATGATTTTGTAAGTGTTTGGTCGGCCTGCTCAAACCGCTTAAAAACAACATCAATTTTATCTTCTGAAATACCAATACCTGTATCTTTTACAAAAAAACGAACAAATCCACCATCTATTTCATAACCAACAGAGACGCTACCTTCAGGTGTAAACTTTAGAGCATTTTTTACCAGGTTTGAGATAATAGAATGCAATTTAACTTTATCGGTATTCAGTTTTACTTTTAAATTACCGGGTAAAAGAGCATTCAACAATATTCCTTTTTTTTCAGCATCGTGCATAAAAAAATCACAAACAGATTGTATTTCTGCATCAATATCAATCTCTGAACTGTTGATTTGCACCTGCCCTGCTTCAATTTTTGAAACATCAATCAGGTCGTTAATAAGATTCAGGAGCCTTTCACCGTTTTGCTCAATAATATTTAAATAGTTTTTCTGGGCCTCAGGCTCTACCCACCCCTCTTTAAGTAAGCCGGCAAACCCCAGTATGCCATTCATGGGTGTACGTATTTCGTGGCTCATATTAGCTAAAAATGCCGATTTCAACCTGTCACTCTCCTCTGCCCTTTCTTTGGCCTGCTTCAACTCTTCAAATGTTCTTACCCGCTGAATAAACATACCCACATTGTATGCAATAATTTCGATGAAGTGTAAATCATTATTGTTGTATGCTTTCGCATTATGATAATCCTGCACTGCAATTACCCCAAATGCTTCGCTGCTTTGATTATTAATTAGAGGGGCTCCCATCCATGCTTTAGAGTTTGTCCCACGCAATTCAAGTTTCTCACTACTTTTTAATTTTTCTTCAACGCCTTCATTTACAAGTATTCCTTTTGCATTTCTTCTAACATAGTCAGTTATACTATCAGGTAACAAATAATGCTCATTGTCAGAGAAATTATCTTTTTCATCAATAAAGTAAGGGAAAGTATATGAGTTTGATTCCTTATGATACAGTGCAATATAAAAGTTTTCAGCATTAAATACAGATTTTATTTTCGTATGAATCTGTGCAATAAATTCATACAAGTCGATATTTTGTGCTGAGACCTGGGCTATATCCAAGATCATTTTTTGAATTTCATCAGAACGCCTTTGAAGGGTAACATCTATAAAATACGATATAGTTTGTACCAGCTCCCCGTTATCATCGAAAACACCAACTGAGTTAAGCTCGCAATGTATAACTTTACCATCTTTCCTTCTTAAATCGATGTTAGAGTTCGAAATCTTTTTAAATTTCTTTATCTTATCAACAAACTGTTTACGTTCTTCAGTGTTGGCATAAAACAACTCGATATTTTTACCCTTTAGTTCGTCCACACTTTTGTATCCGAGCATGGTTGCAAATGCCGGGTTACAGTCAATAATTTCACCATTTGTGGCAACCATGTTATCGCCGGTAATATCATTATTGAAGAAACTTTTATAACGCTCTTCGCTTTTGAACAAAGAAGCTTCAGCCTTTTCCTTTGCCAAAATATTTCTTCGTTTTTCAATTGCCCCTAAAACTGCGGGGGCCAAACGGCTTAAGTTTTCTTTTAAGATGTAATCATCGGCGCCTGATTTTATGCAATCAACAGCTACCTCCTCGTTTACTGAACCTGTAAGGATCACAAAAGGGGTTTTTGGTGCCAGCTCATGCGCTACATTCAAGGCAGCCATCCCATCAAAAGCAGGCATCGAGTAATCGGAAATAATAACATCGGGCAAACGCATTTTCAAAGCATCACGCATTTCTTTCTCCGATTCAACCCTCGATGAACAAAATTGAATATTTTGTTTTTGCATTTCCCTTTCGGCCAACATCATATCGGTCTCAACATCCTCAACAAAAAGTATATGAATGGTTTTATTAAACGTCATTTGTTTTGCCCCCATTATTTACAATTTTGAAATATTTATTTAAGATTTGGAGCCTGATTGAGCAAAAGCCAATATAATCCCAGGTTCTTCACAGCTTCAACAAACTTATCGAAATCGACAGGTTTTACGATATAACTGTTTACGCCCAAACTATAACTTTCAACAATATCACGCTCTTCGCGCGATGAAGTTAGCACGATAACCGGTACCATTTTTTTAACCGGGTCGTTCTTCAGTGTCCTTAACACTTCGAGCCCGTCAACTTTAGGTAGTTTAAGGTCGAGAAGTATAATTTTTGGGGCAGCTTCGTTAACCCTTTCATTAAATTGCCCACGGGCATAAATAAAGTCGAGTGCTTCTTCCCCGTCGCCAACAACATATATATTGTTCGCAAGATTATTCTTTTTAAATGCCCGCACAGCCATTTCTGCATCTGCCTCTGTATCCTCTACAATGAGGATTTCAACATTGTGAATACTGCTCATTTTTCTGTTATTTTGGTTGTTAATTATCGTTTGTAATCTTCAATCATATTTTTTAAAAGTGCTCATACACCTATTGCCGGCAGTGAAAAATAAAAAGTTGCGCCTTTACCTTCTTCCCCTTCAGCCCAAACCTCGCCTTCATGCCTGAGCACGATACGCTGAACTATGGAAAGTCCGACTCCGGTGCCGGGAAACTCATTATCGCGGTGCAGGCGCTGAAATACTTTAAAAAGTTTATCTGCGTATTTTTGATTAAAACCAGCACCAAAATCTTCAACACTGTAAATTAGCTTTTTATCCTCTTCCATGCAACTAATTATAATTTTTTTGGTGTTCGTTTTGGCACTGTACTTTATCGCGTTTCCAATCAGGTTATTCCAAACATGCGCAATTAAGTTAGGGTCACAAACAGCCGGACACATGTTTTCAAAAACCAGGTCAAATTTATTTTTTTCCTCAGGAGTTGACACCTCTTCAAACACCTGTTTTGCAACTGTTTCCATGTCAACCATTGACATTTTCATTTCGGCCCGTGACAAGCGCGACAAGTTGAGCAAATCAAGAATAAGCTTATCCATTTTTTGGGCACTTTTCCTGATTACCTGTATCAAGCGCTTCCCTTCATCGTCCAGTTTATCGTAGTAATCTTCAATAAGAAAGCCCGAGAAGCCATCGATAGCCCTTAGCGGAGAGCGTAAATCGTGCGATACAGAATAAGAAAAGGCCTCCAGTTCATTCCTGGAAAGTTCAAGTTTTCGTGTTTCTTCTTTTAACCGGGCTGTAATCTCGTTCAGGTCTTCAACCATATACAGCATGGCCGTTTGGCTTTTTCTGAGTTTCTGCATTTTATCTTCAAGCTCGGCCGTACGTTGTATCACTTTATCTTCAAGGTTACTCTTCAGTTGCAACAACTCTTCTTCGGCTTTCTTTCGCTCTGTTATATCCCAAAATGTAACAACCGAGCCAATAACTTGATTATTTAGTTTTATGGGGTGTGAAAAATATTCTGCCGGAAAACTTGTCCCGTCAGTTCGCCATAAAACTTCTGAATTGCTGTGTGTAGCCTCGCCTTCAACAAACGACTTATATATCTTACATTCTGACAATTCACACGGAGCCCCATCGGGTTTTGCATAATGAATGAGATTATGCATATTTTTCCCGATTACCTCGCGGGTATTGTTAAAACCCAAGAGTTGCAATGCCGAACAATTAATTAAGGTACAATTTCCATTCAAATCAACACCATAAATACCCTCTTCTGTTGAATTCAGCAATAAACTTAACCGGGTTTCACTTTCTTCAAGCATGCTTTTTTGAGCTTTGTATTCATCGAGGGTTTTCTTATGCTGTTTTATTTCGGTATTTAAACGCGCCGTCCTCCGCCTTACCTCGCGCCGTAAGAACAATATGAAAAACAGGGCCACTACAATAACAAGGGGAATAAAAATCACCAAAGTAATTCGAATAATATCCCCGGGACTAACTTTCTCCATGAATGCAGGCCCAAACCATTTCGTGCGGATATCCTCAAAGGTATTATTTGCAATAATAATTGAAAGTCCCTCGTTAAGCCGGGCCTGTAATTTTTTATCGCCTTTTTGAACTGCGAAGCAGAAGTCTTGCCTAAACCCGGGTATTTGCAAATCGAGTGGTTCAACGCTTTTGATGCCGAGTTCTTCAAGGAGTTTTATACCTGTAATCCGCTGTGTGATTAACGCGTCATATTTACCAGATGCAAGTAATTGAAATGCTTCTTCGTATGTATTTGTCGTAAATATTTTATCCGAAATATTTTCACGCCGTACAAATTCTTCGGCGTTATCACCTTTCATTACAACCACTTCTTTTCCATATAAGTCGGAAAGAGAGCGGATAGCCACTGTGCCCTCGCGCACAAAAACGCCCCCGTGAAGCGAAAGGTACGGCATGGTGAATTCATACAACTTCTCTCTTTCGGGGGTACGCCCAACAAGGGGCAGGGCATCAATTTTTCCATCAGCCAAATCGTGTTTGATCTTATTCCACACCCCAACCTTTATTTCAACACTTAACCCAACAGCATCGGCAGCGGCTTTGAAAAGGTCTATCGAAAACCCATCAGCATTACCATTTTCATCAACAATACAATAAGGTGGGTAATCGGGCTCTGAAGCTATTAATATCGTATCGGAATTATTAACATCTAAACTTTGGGCATAAGAAAATGTATTAACTACATATACCACAAAAAGAAACACAAAGACACAAATCCTTTTATAATAATTTTTATATCGATATGTCATCTTGTATTTAGCCATTGCCACCTTTTTAAGATTTCTTAATGCCTGTTCTATTTGTGCTTTTTAATTGTTCTATCTCTTTCCTGAGTTCTTTAATTCTAAATTCACGGTCAATAGTCGCATCGTGAAAACGTTCCAGCAGCTCAACCCGTTCCTGCAGCTCACGTGTTTTTTCATTTACTTTATCTTCAAGTTCATTAGCGAGTTCACGAAGTGCTTCCTGAGCTTTTTTACGCTGCAAAATTTCTTCTGAATTCTCGATAGCTACAGCCGCGTTTGCCGCCAGGTTTTGTAGAAGCGTAACATCATGTTCGTTGAAACCACCCGGCTTATTATGGATTTCAAAACACCCAATCACTTTGCCATGCTTATCCAGAACAGGTATATCAACCAAATTTTTGAATCCCAACGCCTTCTGAACCTCAGGCTTCACATGTTCATCCTCCTCGGCATTATTTGAAATATATGGTTTTTTACTTGCCATAACCCACCCGGGAACACCAACATTTAAATCGAAACTATATTTAATGGGGAACGTTTTACCTTGGCGGTTATACTCTTTAAAAACCATTTTACCGTCAACCACCATACCGGCAGTTCCTTCTTTCGCACCGGTAATCATGATGGCTGAATCAACAAGCTGCCGCATTACGGTTTCAAGTTCAAGTACCGAGTTTATTTGGCCTATTGCCTTTGTAAGCAACTCCCAGTTAAGGTTAAATCGCTGCAATTCAAACTCCACATCCTTTTGTTTGGTAATGTCGCTTATCATCGACAGCATCATTTTTCTTCCTGAAATAACAATGGCCTCGGCCGACCAAAGCGCGAGAATTAACTCGCTTCTTTTAGTTTTAAATTCAATATATTGGTCCTTAAATGAGCCGTTATCCTTCAATAATTTCACAATTCGGTCGCGCTCCGTTGGGTTCATCCATATCCCCACCTCTTTCGATGTTTTCCCTATCATTTCCTCTTTGGAGTAGCCTAACATCTCAACCCATCGTTTGTTAACATCAACAAAAAGACCGGTTTCAATATCTGAAATCACAAGGGGTGCCGGGCTCGATTTAAAAGCAATAGAAAAACGCTCTTCACTTTCGCGGAGAGCCATTTCAGAAATTTTTCGGTTTGAAATATCACTTACTATAACAGCAAATTGATCGTCA
>JAGYOI010000259.1 GCA_018399395.1 Prolixibacteraceae bacterium | reverse complement strand
GCAATGATGTTGAATATGCTGCAAAGTGTATTAAAGAGGGGGGGCTGGTAGCATTCCCAACCGAAACGGTTTATGGCCTCGGTGCCGATGCTTATAATGCCCGTGCTGTGGCTAAAGTTTTTGAAGTTAAGCAACGTCCCGAGTTTGATCCTTTGATTGTGCATATTTCATCCATTAGTCAAATCGAAAAATTGTTTCTTCAGCCGGTAGATGAGAAAGTTTACCGGCTGGCAGAAGCTTTTTGGCCCGGACCGTTAACCATTGTTTCTGCCCGAAGCGACAGTGTTCCTGATATTGTTACTTCCGGCTTATCAACCGTAGCGGTTCGTATGCCTTCACATCCATTGGCTGTAAAGCTTATCGAGTTATCGGGAAGCCCGCTTGTGGCTCCGAGTGCCAACCGTTTTGGTAAGTTAAGTCCCACACAGGCTTCACATGTCGAGAAACAACTCGATGGGCCTGATTATTTACTTGATGGGGGATCAACCGAATATGGTGTTGAATCGACCGTTGTGATGATTACCAAAAAAGGTGTGCGGATTTTAAGGCCTGGAGCTGTAACGGCCGAAGAGTTGGGAGAACATGTGGATGTGTTGAAAACGGTAAATGATTTCGATGATCATGACTTGCCTTCACCCGGACTCCTGAAAAGTCATTATGCACCCCGAAAACCTTTATACATAATAAATAAACCCTCCGAGTTAAATTACGATGTGGGTGATGGTATAATTATAGCATCAGAAAATGACCGAAACTTATACAAGGGCGGAAAAGTTTGTTCTTTATCAAAGGCTGGTAATTTGCGTGAAATAGCGGTTAATCTTTTTGCCGTATTACACCAGATGGAAGATGATGATGAGGTAAACGATATTTACATTGAAGCGATTGAAGAAAATGGTATTGGAAAAGCGGTAATGGACCGTTTAAAAAAAGCAGCATATAGTTACCGAAAATAAAAAAAAGTGAAGCGATTTAATCTGGCTGTACCCATTGGGGTTATGTTCTTAATTGGAAGTGTGTATGCCTGGAGCATGTTTGTGCCATCATTAACTACAGATTATGGGTTAAATGCTTCGCAAACCCAGGTTATATTTGGTTTTATTATTGCAACATTCACATTTTCGATGTTGTTTTCAAACAGGCTTCAGCAGCATTTTAATGCCCGTGGATTGTATTTGCTGAGTGCCTTGTTTTTCGGGGGTGGTTATATTGTTGCATCATTCTCGGCAGGCAGTTTTTTTATTATTTTCCTTGGAATAGGAATTTTAAGCGGTATTGGTACCGGCCTGGGGTACATGACTTCTATAGCTTTGCCCGTAATGTGGTTTCCCGAAAAGAAGGGACTAATTACAGGCCTGGCTGCATCGGGGTTTGCTGCCGGTTCTATCGGGCTCACTTTTTGGGCCGGGTGGTTGCTTAACAACGGTGCCAGTGTTTTTACAATTTTTCGTTTTATTGGCGGTGCTTATGGTGTACTGATATTTGTTTTAGCATTATTGCTGCCAAAAAAAATGAGTAAGATTCAGGCCACATTGAACCCATTAAAAGTGAAAAGTTCTGTATTGTTGTTTGTTGCCATGTTTTTGGGAACATTTGCCGGCTTACTGGTAATTGGAAATATAAAACTGATAGGGGCAGAATTTTACGCAGAAAATCAGTTGTCGATGGCTATCGTTGTTTTTTCAGCAGCAAATTTGTTGGGGCGCTTATTTTGGGGGTGGATGAGCGATAAAAAAAGAGTAATGATGTTGTTGGTAATTGCATTATTGATGCAGGGTTTGGCAACATTGATGATTGGGGTATTTGAATGGCCGTTAATCTTGTTTCTTTTATTTGTATTGTTTATTGGAGCCGGATTTGGGGCCAATTTTGTACTGTTTGCCCATGAAACAGCCCGTGTTTTTGGCGTTTCAAACCTAAGCCGTATTTATCCATTCGTTTTTCTGGGATACGGGTTAGCCGGTATTGCCGGCCCGGTAACAGGCGGCGCACTTTACGATGCTGCTGGTGATTTTGAGGTAGCTTCGGCTATATCGTTTACAGCTAGCTTGCTGGGAATATTCGTCTTTGAAGTCCATCGGAAGAGGACGAAAAAATTAAAAGTCCGTTAAAATGAAGCGTTTAGGAGAAAGAATAAAACAGAAAAGGAATTTACTTAGAATTCCGATGGGCGAATTAGCCAGACGTGCAGGCATAAGTGCAAGTGCTTTGTCACAAATAGAAAAAGCAAAAGCATTTCCGTCGGTTATTACTTTAAAAAATATTGCTGACAAGTTGAACACAACTGTTGGTGAACTGATTGGCGAAAATGAAGAACTTTCACAGAATCCGTTATTAAAGGCCGGTGAAGAAAAATTTGTTGAAAGAAATAATTCGGGAAGTGAGTTGTACCTGATGTCGCATCACGATATCAATAAACAAATGGAAACATATTCCGTACGGTTAAAAGATCGTTCAAACCTTGAAGGCTTTTTTGGAAACCATAAGGGCCAGGCGTTTTGTTATGTTGAAAGTGGAAAGATTTTATTTAATTTAGCTGGCAAACATTATAAACTGGAATCCGGCGATAGTTTCTATTTTAATACCGTATTACCTTTTTCGGCTCATTTGTCAGATGGTGAATCGGGTAAATTGATTTGGATTGTAACTCCGCCGGTGGGAAACTACAAGGAGTAACATATTAATGGCACCTGAAAAAATAAATTACCTGCAACAGCATCTGCATCCAGACATTCAGCTTGGTGATTGTAACAATTGTGTTGAAATACTGCATCGCTCTCAACTTCATTCATGGCCTTTGGCTGCTGAGAACTACCGAAAATTAAAAGAATCGGTTAAGCGGACCTTACAATTTAGCAGTTTTAGTATTGATGTTCAACATAACCCGGGACGCATACGCAGCACTTGTGCCAGCACGCATGATAAAGCAATTAAAGAACGGCCATGCTTTTTGTGTGTTGAAAATTTGCCGGCTGAACAACAAGGATTTCTATTACTGGGAAAGTACCTCGTTTTAGTTAACCCTTACCCCATTTTTAAACAGCATTTTACCATCTCTGATGTTAATCATGCCGATCAGTTAATACAAAACCGGATAGCTGACATGCTTGACTT
>JAGYOI010000258.1 GCA_018399395.1 Prolixibacteraceae bacterium | reverse complement strand
AGCACCGTTTTCCTCAACACCTTTTGGTGAAAGGTTGGTAAGTACAGCATCAAATTTTTCATCGTCGATGGCACCAATGGTAAGGATGATATCCATTCCTTCACGGATTTTCCCCACTTCGGTTTCGTCAACTTTTCCTTCGAAAACCATATCGGTCATATCGGCAACAACGGCAATGGTAGTACCGGCATTGAATGTATTGGCCTGGATAACCGAGTTGCCAACTTCAACCGGAACATCGAGCACCATCCCGTTGATGGTTGAACGAATAAGCGTATTTGTTGTTTTCTCCGATTTTTTGGTTACACCTTTTTTAATTAGTTCGAGGTTATCTTCAGCGGCCTGAAGTTCTTCACGAGCTGTGTTAAATGCCAACTGGGCTTTTTGATATGCTTCGTAAGCAATAACTTCTTTGTCGTACAGTTCTTTCTGGCGGTCGTAGTCGATTTTTGCATCTTCGTAATTCAATCTGGCACGGTTTACGCGCGACTCAGAATTGTTTAGCGTAACCATATCGGGAATAATCTGCACTTTGGCAATTATATCACCGGTTTCAACCATTTCGCCAGCCTGCATGTAAACTTCTTCAATGATACCAGATACCTGGGGCTTAATTTCAATTTCGTTGCGCGGAACAACCGAGCCCGTTGCCACGGTTTTCTGTGTAATGGTTTCAACTACCGGGTTTTGGGTATTGTATACTACCGGCTCTTTTTTCGATTTTGTGTACAAAAAGTAAAAAGTACCAAGAAAAATTCCTACTAAAAGAACAATTCCTAAAATTTTAAATATTCGTCTCATGGCTTAATTATTTAATTCTTGTTGATTTTTTTCTAATATTTATTCTGCCCTCAGGGCATCAATTGGTTTAATACGCACTGCCCGTTTGGCCGGAATATATCCGGCAATTGCGCCTGAAATCACCAGAACGGCCAGGCATGCTATGGCAACGGTAAGATTAACCTCAGGATTGCTAATAAAAATTTCGCTGCTTCCATTGGCTTTAGCCATTTCGAGCACATAATTTAATCCTTCGAGAATCAAAATCCCAAGCACCATACCGATATAACCTGCTATTGCAGTTAAGAAAACACTTTCGAGCATAATTTGTCCGATCACCTTGCGGGGAGTTGCCCCAATGGCACGCATCACACCAATTTCCTGGGTACGTTCTCGAACAATAACCAGCATAATATTGCTTACACCAATTACACCGGCCAATAAAGTACCCAGACCAACAATCCATGTTAAAATCCGGATTCCATCGAATAAAGTACTAAATTGTTTAAACTGTTTTTCGAGATTGATATGGGCAACAGCCTGTACATCGGTTGGGGCAACTTTATGTCGCTGCTTTAAGGCTGCTATCACTTTTTCTTCAACCATTGCCGCACTATACCCGGGCTTAGCTGTAACGCCAAGCACATGTACTTCGTTACCGTAATTATAGGCTACCTGCATGGTTGAGAAGGGTATAAAAATGCTTTCCTCAGCCCGTCCGTTCATATTCATATTAGATATGGGATTAATAACACCCACCACCTGATAATAAACACCATTTACTTTTAGGTATTCCCCAACCGGTTCTTCTTCAGGATCGAACAGTTCTTTAATTACCTGTTCGCCAACCACACATACCTTACGGCGCTGCAAAATATCAACTTCATTTAACCAACGCCCCGTCACCACTTCTGCCGGGTCAATATCATTCCACTCGGGATAGTCTCCTTTAATGTAAAACGATGCAGCACGGTCGTCACGAATGGTATTGTTACCACCCCCGCCACCGGCAAAAATCCGTGGAGACACGATATCGGCCTCAGGAATATGAGTTCGGATAAACTTTACGTCCTCATTGTCAAAATTCCAACGCCGGCCTCTTCGCAATCCTTTGTATGGTTCACTGGTACGGTTTGTCCACATAAAAAATGAATTCTCGGCAATTTGCCCTGCCCCTTCAATCATGCCGTTCTCGAAACCTCGTCCGGCACCGGCCATAATTATGAGCATGAAAATACCCCAGAACACACCAAAGGCGGTAAGAAAACTCCTCAAGCGGTTTTTCTTCAGGGCATTAATTATTTCTTTCCAACGGTCTATATCAAACATAGCTATCTTTTTTATTCGTCGTGTAATGCTTCAATAGGTTTTACTGATGATGCTTTTCGGGCAGGGAAATACCCGGCCAGTGCTCCGGCTGTAACGAGCAACATCATTGCACTTACAGCAATTCTCAAATCAACAGTAGGGTTCATAAACATTCGGAATTCGCCCCGGTCTCCCCCTGCTCCTACTTGTGCCTGTGCCTGCTGCTCCATCATAAAATTTACACCTTCCATTAAACTAATGCCCAGGAACATGCCAACATAACCGGCTAAAGCTGTAATCAGTATCGACTCAAGCAATACCAGTCCTACGATTGAACCCGGTGTTGCACCCAAAGCCTTTCGTATTCCTATTTCCTTGGTACGCTCTTTAACTACAATTAGCATAATGTTACTTACCCCCACAATTCCGGCTATGAGCGTTCCGATTCCTATTAACCATATAAATATTTTTATCGTTCGGAAAATATTCATCGTTTCCACATAATTCTCTAGCGAATTGTATATTCCGATAGCACGTTCATCATCGGGGTGAAACTTATGATTTTCAGCCAGCAGCTTACGGATATCCTCCTCTACCTGCTCGCTTTCCTGCTTGCTGATGTTATGTGTAGTTAAAGCCAGGTTGTGAATACGCTCACCCGCGTTAAAAAGCTTCTGTGCTGTAGTTAAAGGAATAAGCCCCTGCCGTGTTCCTGCCCTCGGATCAATCTCGTTATAAACACCAATTATTTTGAAAGGTACATCACCAACCCTGAGAATTTGTCCTACAGGGTCAACATTTTTAAACAAAGCTTCCTGAATATCTGCACCTATAACTATCACTTTACGACCATATCGCATATCGATATCATTAATAAAGCGCCCGGTTTTAATCTGAAAGTTTTCAATTATTTTATAATCGGGATGACATGACTGTGTATTATAAGTTCCATATTCACTCTGAAATGCATAAGTGCGGTCGCCAATCCAGTAACGTGCTGAAATTTTATCAACATTTTTCATTTTGCCGATAGCCTCGTAATCACTCATTTTAAGCTGAATTCTACGCCC
>JAGYOI010000257.1 GCA_018399395.1 Prolixibacteraceae bacterium | reverse complement strand
GGTTTTAATTGCCGGGTGTACAGTGAAATATTCATTTACCGGTGCTTCAATATCGCCCATGGTGAAAACGTATACCATTTATGAATTCCCGAACAGGGCAAAGCTGGTAAACCCTACCTTGAGCGATTTTTTTGAAGAACAAATGCGCGATAAATTTACGCGTCAAACAAGTTTGGATTATGCCAACTCCGATGGCGATCTTGAATTTGAAGGAACAATTGAAGAATATGATGTAAAACCCGTATCGGTGCAGGAAGGTGATATTGCAGCCCAGAACCGTTTGACAATAAGGATAAGGGTGGAATTCACCAATAATCAGGATCCGGAGCAAAACTTCGAATCGGAATTTTCGGCCTATGAAGATTTTAGCAGCGAATATATTATTAACGATGTTGAACAAGAGCTTGTTGAATCAATCGTTGAAAAAATAGTGGATGATATTTTTAACAAATCGGTAGCAAACTGGTAAACGTGACAAAAGATCAATTCATAGAATATATTAAACAGCCATCGTTGCTCGATGAAAGTACGGTCGAGGACATCAAACAACTGATAAGCCATTATCCATACTTTCCGGTGGTGCGGATGTTATACCTGCGAAACCTGAAAAATATAAACAGCCATCAGTTTGAACAAGAACTGAGACAGCAAGCTGTTTTTATTCCAGATCGGAAAGTGCTGTTCAGGTATTTGAATTATAACGAACAAGAAGAAAAGCCTTTCCGGTTTATTAACGAACCGGACAATGCGGTTAAAGCGGGTCAAACAGTAAATGCATCAAGCGAAATAAATGATATCATTAATTCTCATTCGGCATCGTTTGATTTACAAAAACAAATTGATGAAAAGCCACAGATGGATCCTGATAACCTGATTGATCGTTTTATTCTGGAGAATTCGGGTAAAATAGCCAACGAAAAACCATTGGAGAAAATGCCTGAAAACTTTGATGAAGATGGTAAAGACAAGGTTGATGATGGACTGATAAGTGAGACATTAGCCGAAATTTATTTTGCTCAGGGACTTTATGACGAAGCTTTAAAGGCTTATGAGAAATTAAGTTTGAAAATCCCGGAAAAAAATAGTTACTTTGCGACTCAAATTGAAAAAATTAAAAATTTAATATCTAAAGATTCATAAAATGTATACGCTTGCAATTGTACTCATATTTATTGTTTGCCTTTTGTTAGTACTGGTAGTTCTGGTGCAAAATTCAAAAGGTGGAGGCTTAGCCTCAAGTTTTTCAAGCAATAACCAAATAATGGGCGTACGCCGTACAACCGATTTTTTGGAGAAGGCTACGTGGTGGTTGGCAGGATTACTTCTGGCATTGTGCGTTTTCGCAAGTGCTACGATACCTCGTCACGAAATGCGACAAGATTCAGTAATTGGCGAACAAATTGAGAATGCTGTTGACCCCAATGCTGTACCAAATTTTCCAACTTCACCTACCGATGTTGAAGGCGCCGGAGAGGGAGTACAACCCACTCCTGCCACAGAACCAGAAACAGACGAAGAATAAAATATAATCGATCGGAAGATTTAGGGGGCATCTTGTTTTCAAGGTGCCTTTTTTTGTTTCACTTCTGGTGGCTGTCAGTGTGACATGTTTTCTGTATTACAACTGCTTGTTTTTCGGTGTTTATGATTGCTTTTTTTGTCTTTTTTGACAGCTATGGCTGGTATTTTGATTCATTTTGGCAGAAAAAAGGTTTGGCACAAATTCTGATATTAACGATGCCGTTACTATGAATTAATAACTTTTAAAATAGAAAGAATATGTCAGAATTAAACGGTAGAATACTTGCAGGAAAGGTCCTGTTAGAGCCAATGGAAGCTGAAGAAAAAACAGCAAGTGGAATTATTATTCCCGATTCAGCTAAAGAAAAGCCACAAGTTGCAAAGGTGGTTATGGTTGGTGAGTCGAAAAAAGACGAGCCAATGGAAGTTAAAGTTGGTGACACGGTTTATTACGGCAAGTATGCCGGAACAGAACTGAATATCGACGGTTCAGATTATCTTTTGATTTCACAAAGCGATGTGCTCTACATTGCATAGTATAAGTTTCAAAACATTTAAATATTTAAGATATGGCAAAAGAGATTAAATTTAATATCGAAGCCCGCGATTTATTGAAAAAGGGTGTCGACCAGTTGGCCGATGCTGTTAAAGTTACATTGGGGCCTAAAGGGCGTAATGTAATTATTGACAAAAAATTTGGTGCACCACAAATGACTAAAGATGGTGTAACTGTGGCCAAAGAAATTGAGTTGTCAGACTCATTTGAAAATATGGGGGCACAAATGGTTAAAGAAGTAGCATCAAAAACCGGTGACGATGCCGGTGATGGTACTACAACCGCAACTGTTTTGGCACAGTCGATTATCAATGTTGGTTTAAAAAATGTTACTGCCGGTGCAAATCCAATGGATTTGAAACGCGGTATCGATAAAGCCGTTGAGCAGGTTGTTGCAAGTATCAGGGAACAATCTGAGAATGTTGGTGACGACTTTAGCAAAATAGAGCAGGTAGCCCGTATCTCGGCTAACGGCGACGAAACAATCGGAAAGCTGATTGCGCAGGCCATGGAGAAGGTTAATAAAGAAGGTGTGATTACTGTTGAAGAAGCGAAAGGTACTGATACTACTGTTGAAATAGTAGAAGGTATGCAGTTCGACCGTGGTTATATATCTCCTTACTTTATTACTGATACAGAAAAAATGGAAGCCGACCTGTCGAACCCGATGATTCTTATTCATGATAAGAAAATCAGTGCTATTCAGGATATTCTTCCAATTCTTGAGCAAACAGCTAAGGCAGGCCGCCCGCTGATGATTATCTCTGAAGATGTTGACGGAACTGCATTGAGTGGTTTAGTTGTGAATAAACTTCAGGGCACCATTAAAGTATGTGCTGTAAAAGCACCAGGGTTTGGCGATCGTCGTAAAGAGATGCTTGAGGATATTGCTGTTTTAACCGGCGGAACTGTCGTTACAGACGAAAAAGGCATGAAACTTGAAGATGTAACGGTTGAAATGTTGGGTGAAGCTGAAAAAATATCAGTAGACAAAGAGAACACAACAATTGTGGCCGGTAAAGGTGAACAAGAGTTGATTGACGCACGCGTTAACCAGATTAAAAAGCAGATTGAAGCTACAACT
>JAGYOI010000256.1 GCA_018399395.1 Prolixibacteraceae bacterium | reverse complement strand
TCGTAAATGCAGAAAACCCGTAGGGTAAAATGTTAATCACCTCCGGTAAAACCGGGGGATTGGAACGAAACCTCAGGCCTCAACCCCGGAGTGGGTTGAATAATGCACAGGGGAGCATGCTCCCCTGTGCAATCGCGACACCATATACACAAGCACAACGGAGCATGCTCCGTTGCCTGTCCCTGATAAGTTATAAAGATTAATTCATCCACCCTAAACATAATTTGATTCACTATGACCGCATCATTTCAATATGTTCCCCTTTGTGGGTGATGAAATTTCCCATGCAATTTGCGGTAAGGCATGAATGAACCGGTAAAACTTCAATGATGTTGCCAATTTCTACATGTTTAAACATTTTATTGGTTAGTCTTACGATGCCATGTTCCTGCGATAAACGCACCAGGTAGTTTTTGGGGTTGAGAAGTTTCTTCTCGCCGTCAATACTTATTATTATGCGTCCGAAAAGTGCTTTGCCATCAATGTTTTGGATGTAATCTTTTGATAAGTGAATGGCACCTCCGTAAATTACGATTTCGTTTCGGTTTTGCTGTTTTGAAATTACAGGGCAGTGCATTCTTACTGCAATATCGTCAATATTACATACGCCCAGATTGTTTTGCACCAAATCGTTAAAAATAAAATTACCGGGCCTTATTTCGTCTATTCCTTTAAAATATTCAGAAATTGAGCATGAAGGAGTGTCGCCAACTGAAAGCTCAAGATCGGGATACCGACGTGTGAAATAGTTTTTAAGTCGGTTTAATTTCATTACTGCATCAAAATGAATGTTTTGAATGTCGTTTCTCGAACTTGCTTCGTATGCATGGCCGGCATGCGAAATAAAACCTTTGAATGTTAGTTTGGGATGTTCGTTAATGGCAGAAAGAAGGTTCTCAATTTGTGAATAAGAGGAACTTGTAATTCCTACCCTGTTGTATCCGGTAGACACTTTAATAAAAACATCTAATGGGTTTTCAATTTTATCCTTAATGAGATCAATCGTTATTGGGTTGTCAACTACAATATTGATTTTTGTATTGGCTGAAAGCGAATTCAAGTCATCAACCTCATGAATGTTAAATGGAAATGCAATGGTAATATCTTTCCAACCGTCGGAAGCAAAATATTGTGCCATTTTCACCGAAGAAACCGTAATGTGTTCAACCCCGAAATTTCGAAACCATCGTCCTATTTCAATAGATTGATGTGTTTTAAAATGAGGACGAAAACGCAGCTTGTGCCTTTGCGCTTTGTCGGCCATAAGCTCAATGTTTTGGAGGCAGGTAGTTTTGTTTAAAACAAGAGTAGGCCTTTTTATTTCCATAATGATTCCGGGTTTATTTTGAGACCGTTAAATTTAGGTATAGTTTATCAGAAAAAAAAGCCGGCAGCATTATATTTATTGTAAAACAAAAAATTACTATTAATACGTTAGCCACGAATTCTCGAATAACTTGTTGTTCGATTTAGTGTAATCTGTTAAATCGAAAAGACTAATAGTGTACTGTTATTCAATAGCATGATCATAAAAACACGAATTATGGATTCAAAGAATTCATGTTAATTCGAGAATTCGTGGCAGAAATCAGTAATTATGTTCGAACTAATCCCGATAGTGATGTACGAACGTATCGGGGGCAAAAAGTAAAATATCAATGTTATTTCCGAACAATAGTTTGGTTCCGGTTAGGGCCAACCGATACAATGGTAATCGGCACACCGGTTTCTTTTTCAAGAAATTTGATATAATTATTTAAAGCTTCCGGAAATTCATCTTCCGCGGTGATGCCTGTTAGCGGAGCATTCCAGCCCGGTAGCTCTTCATAAACCGGTTCAATTTCAATACCCGATAAATCGTAAGGAAACTCAGTGGTTGTTTCGCCATTTATTTTGTAAGCTGTAGCTACTTTTATGGTGTCAAATTTGTCGAGCACATCGGCTTTCATCATGATCAGGTCGGTAACACCGTTTATCATGATGGAGTACTTTAGTGCAACCAGATCAATCCAGCCACAGCGTCGCGGACGCCCGGTCGTTGAGCCGTACTCGTTGCCAACATCACGCAGGTCCTGGCCATCCCTGTCGAATAGTTCGGTTGGGAAAGGCCCCATGCCAACCCTGGTGCAGTAGGCTTTGAATATACCGAATACTTTGCCGATTTTCTGTGGTGCGATGCCCAGTCCGGTACATGCTCCGGCACAAACGGTATTCGATGAAGTTACAAACGGGTATGAGCCAAAATCGATATCGAGCATGGTGCCCTGGGCACCTTCAGCAATAATCGACTTCTCGTTTTTTAAGGCATTGTTGATATAATGTTCGGTATTTACCAATTCGAATTTTTTAAGTTCTTCAACGCCTTCAAACCATTCTTTTTCAAACTCTTCCAGCTTTTCTTTGTAGTCGAAGTTGTAAAACTTTTCAAGCTGTTGGATGTGAAGGGTTTTAAGCCTTTCGTATTTTTCATCGAAATTCTCAACCAAATCACCTACGCGGATTCCATCGCGGCCAATCTTATCGCGGTAAGTTGGGCCAATACCTTTCAGGGTTGAGCCTATCTTGGTTTTCCCTTTTGCTGCCTCCGAAGCTGCATCAAGCAGACGGTGGGTGGGTAGTATGAGGTGTGCTTTTTTTGATATAATCAGGTTTTTTGTGAGGTTGACCCCGATTTTAGAAATTGATTCAATTTCTTTTTTAAACACAGAAGGGTCGAGCACAACACCGTTACCGATTACATTCATTTTATTTTCACGGAAAATACCTGAAGGAATGGTATGCAGAACTTGTTTTATGTTGTTGAACTCGAGTGTGTGGCCTGCATTTGGGCCGCCCTGAAATCGGGCAATAACATCGTAATGCGGTGTAAGTACGTCAACTACTTTTCCTTTGCCTTCGTCGCCCCATTGCAGGCCGAGCAATACATCTACTTTCATCATTATGGGATTTATCTTGTAAACATAAAAATAGGCTTATTCCGTTTATTAAGGAATAAACCGTGCCTGAAATCGTTGCGGGCAGTTCGTTTAGTTGGTACTTGTAATCAATACAACTGCCAATTAGCTTATTGATTTTGGCAATCAAAAGTACAAAACATATTGCTTCGTTACAAGAAAAAATGAATGTGTTTTATGTTTTTGTTTACAGTAGTCCGTGTGAGCG
>JAGYOI010000255.1 GCA_018399395.1 Prolixibacteraceae bacterium | reverse complement strand
TTTTATTCCTTCGTGGCTTTAACACTTCGTTTTATCGGATGAAGCAAGCACTATTGATTTTATTTGCCTTTTTTAATATTCTTTTATTCACGTCGCCAAAAACTCTTATCGCCGAAACACCAAACCCTTTCAAGATAAATGGTAACATAGGCCTTTTTTACGATGGATATAATTATTCGCATGAAAACTATGATAATTTCCGCCCAAAATATCCCGAACATTTACTTCGTTTTTCAGCCCACACCACTTTGTCGGCAGGCAGGCATTTTACTATGCCAATAGGCATTGATATTACCAATCGGCAAGTTTCGTATGTACTCCCAACACTTCCCGAAGAACGCTTTATCGACTATGTTCAGAATCCGCGCAACAACGTGAGTATCAATCCGCGTTATAAATGGGCTCAAGCATTTTTAGGCACTCAGGTCCCCTCATATTCGCCCCTTACTACAGGCGACATCCCCATTTTTGGTGCCGGTGTTCATTTAAATCCGGGCATTTTTATTTTTTCGTTTAACTACGGGCGCTCACAGGCTGCCATAAACGCATCGCCATTTGACAATATTGAAGGGGCATTTGAGCAACGCATACTGTCATCGCGCATTGGCATAGGCAAAGAAGATGGTACTAAGTTTGTAATACAGTTGGTGAGGTTGAGCGACCTTTTAGGCTCAATACCCGAAAATGAAGCCAACCCAACCCCCAGGCAAGGATTGACGCTTTCTCCTCTTTTGCAAATTAAAATAGGCGAATCGATATACTTTAAATCGGAAACAGCAGGTTCGGTATTTACACGTAACTTATTGAATAATGAGTTGCCGCTTGGCATAGATTTCATTGACCAAGTCAGCAACATAATTACCCTCAATAGTTCTTCTAATGCCGACTTCTCGAACATTACAAGCCTCGAATGGCGATCGGATGCATTAATGCTTGGTGGCGAAGTGCGTTACATTGGCCCGGGTTTTCAGTCAATGGGCTACCGGACCATGGAACGCGACCTGATTGACTACAACCTGAAAACCAACCTCAAATTATTCAACAACAATGTTATTTTTAGCGGAACTACAGGAATACGTACCAATAACCTGCGCAATACCACGCTTGAATCGACCAACCGTTTTATAGCAAATGTAAACCTGCACACAAGATTTTCGGATGTTTTGTCTCTAAACACCGGCTATTCTAACTTCGGGTTCAGGAACAACGTGGTTTTCGATACGCTCAAAGTTGAAATGATTCAAAATTCTTTCACCATAAACCCAACAGCACAATTTGAGAGCACTAGTATAAAGCATATTGTGAATGCAGGTGCTTCGTATCAGTTTTTCGACGAATACAGCTATTTCAACGATGCAACAATTTCTACCCTGTCAAACAGTTACAACTTAAATTACAACATGGTATTTAGTACCACTCCCTTAATGTTGGGTGTAATGGGCTTGTACCTCGAAAACGAAACACCCGCTACTCAAATTAACCTTTACAATATAGGGTTTAATGCACGCTACCGAATGCTCGACAAAAAATTAAACCCGGCAGTTCAGTTTTCATTCTCGGGTATTACCCGCAATGAGCATACACCCGATAACAGGATAAGGCTTAACTTACGTACAGAATACAAAATAACACCAAAACTTGTGACGAAGCTGGCTTATATATGGTCAAATTACAGGTACGGCTCATCGCGTCCCGATGCTATTACCAATGAACACAGACTTCAGTTTTCGATAGGGCAGCGTTTTTAATTTATTGTGAAACAGCAAATACAGCAGGTTATGAAACGACCAATACAAATTTTTATAATGGCATTTTTGGCAACAATTTTTGTCATTGGCTTACAGGCACAGGTAGCCATTACTTTAAGTGTTGACCCAAACCCCAATCCCATGTTTGACGATTGGGTAAATCGCGATGAGCTGGCAATAATGACAGTTACCAATTCAAATCCGCAGCTTGAAGGGATGGAATACAAAATACTTATGCGCATGTCAATCGACAATGAACTGGTAGCCGAAACCAACCTGGCACAAATCCCATCGCGGGTACTGCCTCTTGGCACCGAAGTATTTCTGGCCGATGAAATAATACCTTTTAATGCTTTGAATTTTTATGGCAACCTGGTCAATCAGGTTACTTTAACCGGCATGTTGCCAGCTGGTCTTTATTCTTTTTGCGTTTCGCTGGTCGATATGAACAACAATACCATTTCATCGCCTATAGAAGCTTGCCGCCCTATGGTGGTAACAAGCTTCCAGCCGCCCGAGCTTATTTTTCCTGTTGGCGATATTGAACTCAATGCCAATAACGTGCAGGCAACTGAATTTATTTGGTCGCCAATGACCCCTTCGCCCCCTGCTGAAATGGGTTTGAAATACGTAGTTGTTGTTTCAGAAATCTATCCGCCCCAAACTGCCAGTCAGGCTTTAATGATAAACTACCCCCTGGTTGAAGAAGAAGTAATTGGCAACAATCGTATGCTGTGGCCCTTTGAGCTTGATGTACCAACTGAACACACCGAATATGTATGGTCGGTTAAAGCTGTTACACTCGACGACCAGCCTTACTATTCCGAAAACAACGGTTTTGCTAGCTATGGTACCTTTAGTGTTAATCCACAAAACTTGTTTGAAGAAGAAGGGGAAGAAGAAACACCTGTAGTTGAAGAAGGCGAACTGGCCGTTGCCGATACCATTTTTGCCGGGCAAAATGGTGAATTCAATGTTGTAATAAGCGAAGTAAACCTTGTAAACGACAAATACACCGGAAAAGGCTCGGTATATGTTGGATGGCTCAATGCCCACATCGATGTAAAATTCGATACCATAACCGTTGATACCAACAAGCATTTATTAAGTGGGAAAGTGCTGGCCGAAATACACGAGAATGCACCCATCTACCCGCTTGCATGGGGACTTCAGGCAACATCGACACCGCCTATAACTCATAACACTGTGGTGGATATAGCCACTTTTGTTGAAAACAATACCGAACAAACTGTATTTTTCAATAACCCTACCGAAGTTACCGAACCCATTAAGATGCCATTGGGAATGATTTTCCCCGATGGGACAGAGTTTGCCCTTACTGAAATGGCCTTTCTTACCGACAAGTCGAAATTTAATGCCATAACCGCATTGGCACTCCCACCCAATATGGTAACTGAGCGCA
>JAGYOI010000254.1 GCA_018399395.1 Prolixibacteraceae bacterium | reverse complement strand
TGTTTTTTTGTTTTGATATTTGTATTGTTGTCTTTTTCAACTTACGCCGGAGACTCCATTAAATCGCCGGCTTTTTTTAGTGTGAATTATCGTGGGGGACAGAATAAACCCCATCGTTCGGTTGTTGAGAACCTTGTTTATCCCTATCGTTCGGTCGATTTCAAATTAGGGTGGCAAACTCAGGGGAATAAGGCATGGCATAGTGCATATCGCAATCCGTCGTTTGGAATAGGTTTTAATTATGCTTCGTTTGAAACCGAAATTGTGGGTACGCCTGTTGCGTTATATTTCTTTACTCAATTTCCACAGTATAATGCAACCTGGGGGCGGCTCGATTTAGAGGTTGATTGTGGTTTGGCCTATGGCATAAATCCTTACGATGCTGATACCAATCCGTATAATTTCTCAACAGGTTCTTCTACCAATGTTTTTTTTGGCCTTTACCTCGAACAGTCATTCAGTATTGGAAATCATGTTGATGTTTTTGCTGCCGGCGGTTTTACCCATTATTCCAACGGTGCGCTCGACTGGCCAAACCTTGGATTAAATATCCCATCGGTTAAAGTTGGTTTGCGCTATCAGCCACACGAAAACAAAGCATATTACACAACACCCGAATTTGAACGCAAGTTCTCAATTTCAACCTATGTAGGGGGCGGCACGATGTTTGTTTTTTCAAAGGACACACTTACATACAATTCAGGGCTTGTTCAGCCATCACTGAACTATCGGATAGACTACAAGCACCGTGTGGGAATTGGTTACGAGTTGTCATACAACGAATCGTACAGGATGCATTGGGATCCTGTTATACAAAATACTCCGGGGCGCGAGCTGTGGTTTCATGCTGTTTTTGCATCGCATGAATTTCTGATTGAACGATTTACGATTCTTACCCAGCTGGGTTTTTATCTTGGCAAACATCCCGTTGGTGATAAAGTTTACTACGAACGTATTGGTGTTGGTTACTACATAACACCCTGGTGGCGTGCAGTGTTAAATTTAAAGGCACATTACATTAAAGCTGAATATGTTGAGTTTGGCTTCGTGTTTGATATTAATTTGTAAAGCATGTTTTTATCCATTTGTTTTATGCATTTAGATTTTATATATTGTAATGTCATAATGCATTAATAATGAAACTAAATTACAACTTATTTAAAATAGAATCGAATAACGTGGCGCCCAAAAAAGGGCGTATTCTGATCGCAGAACCGTTTTTGCCGGGCAGTTATTTTAACCGCTCTATAATTTTTATGGTAGAGCATAACGAGCAGGGAACAGTTGGGTTCATTTTGAATAAGAAGGTTGATTTTGAAATTGACGAGTTTTACCGTGAATTTCCGGGCTTTGAAGGTGATATTTGCCTGGGAGGCCCTGTTAATATTGATGCGTTGTACTACATTCATAATATGGGAACGCAGATACCCAACAGTATTCATATTACCGGAAATCTTTATTGGGGCGGCGATTTTGAAGTGTTAAAAGAGTTGATAAACACGGGCAGGGCCGGTAAAAACAATGTGCGTTTTTTTCTTGGGTATTCAGGTTGGGATAAAGAACAACTGAGCGACGAGCTCACCGAAGACTCATGGCTTGTTTCTGATATCCCCCCATCGTTGGTGCTCGATACTTCTCCGCAATTGTGGAAGCAAATGGTACGAAAGCAAGGGGGTAAATATATTTTATGGGAAAACTTTCCTGAAAATCCGGGAATGAATTAACCCCCAAAAAGTTGTTGAAAAAAATGGTTTATTAGTGAAAATTTCAAGATAACCGGAAAAATTAATCCGAAAATTGCACCGCTAAAATGAGCATCATGGCCTATATTATCGGTGTTTTTTTTGCCCATATAATAACTGTACCCCAGGTAAAGTGCACCAAACACAATTCCAGGTATTGGGATAACCCCAAAAAACCAGAGCTTGTTCCATGGGTCGAAAAAGATGGTTGCAAATACCACCGCCATTACAGCCCCCGATGCTCCAATAGCTGAATAACCCGGCATCTTTTTGTGTTTAATTACCGATAAAACACCGGTAACCACAAGGGCTGCAATATAAAACAACACAAAAAGTACGCTGGAACTAATTTCGAAAAAGTAAGCAAAATACGTTTCACTCAATTTACCAAACATGTAAAGCACATACATGTTAATTAACAGGTGGGCCCAGTCGGCGTGGATTAGTCCGTGTGTGAGTATGCGGTAATACTCCTTTTGTTCGGTAATCCGATAGGGCTGAAGGCTGAGACGATGAACGATGTGTTGATTGTAAAATGCGTAAACCGAAACTCCGATGGTAATAAGAACAATGATCAGCGACATATTAATGTAGTATTTTATAGACCATCTCGCGTTGCAAATCGGCTTGCGATGATGATACGTTTCCAATTCCTTTTGATTTCATATCGTATTCCCGTAAGATTGAAATTACTTCTACAACTTTAGGTATAGGGAAATTTCGTGATGCTTTCAGGTATTCATTTAAAAAGAAAGGGTGGATGCCCAGTATTTTTATAAGGTTATCTTTTGATTTATCTTTTGCCAACTGCATTTTCAGTAAGCGGCTGAAGTACGAATAAAGTGTGGCCGTAGTTTTTTGTATCGGGTTTTGATTTGGGTTGGCACCAAAGTGATTGATAATGCGGTTGGCTTTTAGCACATCGCGTGTCCCAAGTGCATTTTGAAGCTCAAAAACGTTAAAATCTTTACTGATACCAATGTTCTTTTCAATGTCGGCGGGCGTAATTGTTGAACCTTTAGGTAGCAGAATCATAAGTTTGTCGAGCTCATTGGCTACTTTACTGATTTCAGTGCCAAGATAGTCGGCCAGCATCGCAACGGCATGTGGTTGTATCTGGTAACCTTTCGATTTGCAGTAATTCTGTATCCACGGTGCTAATTGGTTTTCATATATTTTTTTTGATTCGAAAACAACACCTTTTTTTGACGCTTCTTTATAAAACTTTTTGCGCTTATCAATTGATTTATATTTGTAACAGATTACCAAAATTGTTGATGATAGCGGGTTTTGCACATATGGCAGCAAATCGTCTTCGATATTTTTTAAACTTTGTGCTTCTTTTACAATTACAACCTGTTGGGCAGCCATCATCGGAAAGCGTTTAGCAACTGTAAGTATAGTATCGGCTGTGGTGTCTTTACCGTACAAGATAGTCTGGTTGA
>JAGYOI010000253.1 GCA_018399395.1 Prolixibacteraceae bacterium | reverse complement strand
ATCCTGATTACGCGGAATCCGAACCGGGGAAGATGTACGCGACTCTACACCCACCACTATAGCTTCATTTGTAAGAAAGCCCCTGGCTTTCCGGTTAAAATGCTCAAACCCTTCGCGCAACCGTACAGATACAAAATCAGGCAACCATCGATGAAGTTCTGATTGGGTAAGTCCGGGATGATAAGATGTTGCAGGAAGGGAACCGGACGGCTTTCCCTTAACAAAATCGTCAAGGCGTTGAGCAGGTGCCATGTATGAACGGCCAGCCATCTCAAATGATTTCTTTTCAATTTCTTCCTGAAACTTCAGGCCTGCCATTACACCCCATTTGTCATAATGCTTCAACTCATTAATGTGTATTTCAGTAACGATACCCGAGTTGGCAAATTTACCGCCCCTGTGTGATGGCGACATTCCATTAACCACCATTTCTTCTTGTGCTGTTGATGCCGGAACAATAACCCCGCCCGGACACATGCAAAAAGAATACACGCCGTGGTTTTGCACCTGCTGTACAAAACGGTAAGTAGCAGCCGGAAGGAATTTACCCCTTTCGGGCCGATGGTATTGTATTTGGTCAATCAATTCCTGTGGATGTTCAACACGAACACCCATGGCAAAATTTTTTGCTTCTAAATGTATACCCGCGTCATTCAGCAAATAATATACATCCCGGGCTGAATGCCCGGTGGCTAAAACAAAAGCTATACCATTATAAGTATTGCCCCGTTGTGTTTGAACACCTTTCATCTCCCCATTTTCAATAATAAAAGCCGAAACCCGATCCTGGAAATATATTTCCCCCCCGGCATCAAGAATGGTTTGACGCATATTTTTTATAACTTTCGGCAATACGTTTGTACCAATATGCGGATGGGCATCAATTAAAATATCGGGCTGAGCCCCATGGTTATGAAATATTTGCAGTATACGGGTTACATCACCCCGTTTTTTTGAGCGGGTGTAAAGTTTACCATCTGAAAATGTACCGGCACCACCTTCACCAAAACCATAGTTTGAATCAGGATCAACCCCTTCGTTTCGGTGTATGGCTGCAATGTCAACTTTTCGGGCCGATACGTCCTTCCCACGCTCAATAAGCACCGGTTTCAATCCCATCTCGATAAAACGTAAGCCGGCAAATAAACCGGCAGGCCCTGTGCCTACTATTATTATTTCGGGCTTATTCTTAACATCCGGGTAATCAAATAAATCTGATTCATCCGTTACCGGTAATTCACCAACAAAAACGCGTACACCAAGATTCACTTTCACATTTCGGCTTCGTGCATCAATTGAACGCCGAACAATATCAAAGTGTGTAATGTCTTTTACCTGAATGTTCAGCTTTCGTGCACTATATGCCATGCACTCCTCAATATTTGAAGCTACTTCAGGAGCTACGGTTATATTAAGTTGGTGTACCACGTGTAAATTATTGACTTATTCAAAATGGAAGCTTAGCGTTAACATATGAGCCGTTAACTTTTTTAATGCCTGTGAAAAATATTGAGGCTGAGGGTCACCGGGTAATCCGGCTAACGAATTGTTTAGTCCAAAGCTGTACTTCAGTTCGGTTGACAAGCGAAAAAATTGCAAATACATATCCCAGCCCATACCAGCTTCAGCATAAAATGACATACGTTTGGTCTGAATCAGATCTTCCTTTGCCGATTTTGAAATATCAACACGCATAGCCAGGCCACCAATCATATATGGCCGCTGGTTTATAATTCTTTTCGATTTGTATTTCACAAGTAAAGGAAAATCGAGATAAGTTGAACGAAATGTGTACCTATCGGTATTCGAAGGCTCATTTAAATCGTGTATCGGGACGTTGTATACCAATTGTCTCGACCCAAATGAAAGCCCGGGCAGGAAACGCAGGTCTAGATTTTCGGTTAATCGCAGGTTCGAAACAATTGCCACTGAAAAACCAGGTGTTAATGTGGCTATATCAGCACGAACCATTCTGCCCACCGAGTCAATTTCAGAAAGGTATTTGGGATTGAGGTTTTCAACATCTGCAGGATCAAATGTTGGATTCATATTTAAAGTATTATAATGGGAAAATCCCATGTCAAGCGTATTCAACCCCAGTGTAAAACCAAAATGGACAGTACGGTCATCAAAAGTGGTAAGATTAGGCACACCCCACATTTGGGCACTACCAGCACCATACATGAAAAGCATCATAACTAAAAATAAAAAGCGCTTTATCCGATTCATCCTGTTCATTGACTTTATACCCTATTTAAACGCAAAATACATAAATTATTGTGATGTGATCGTTTTATGTCCAATGTATATAGACGCTATCCCAAAACTCAGTCGTATTTGTTTGATTTTATCATAGTGGCATTCTTTCAAAATACCTGCAAATTCATCGCCCGAGGGAAAAGCTTGTATAGATTCAGGAAGATATAAATATGCACGCGGATCACTTGAAATCATACGGCCAATAAGTGGTAACAATTTAAACGAATAAAAGTTATAAAGTTGTTTAACCGGGAATACTTTGGGTTTTGAAAATTCAAGTATAAACAAAGGTGCCCCTGGCATCAATACGCGATTAAGTTCTTTTAGCCCATCTCGCAGATTCGAAAAATTACGAACCCCAAAAGCTACCATCGCTGCATCAAAAGTATCTGAATTTCGTTCGATTTTTTCAGCATCACCAACTTCCAACATAATTGAGCTGGCCATGTTATACTTTTTAATTTTATCGTTTCCCACTTCGATCATTTTTTCCGACAAATCGATCCCTGTGAGCCTTTTAATACCTTTCCTGCTGGCCATTATAGCTAAATCAGCTGTACCGGTTGCCATATCGAGCACATTCTCAGGCTTATACTTTAACAACTCGCGTATTAAACGTTTGCGCCAAAATATGTCGATACCAAAAGAGAGCAAGTGATTCAAAAAATCGTATTTAAGAGCAATATTGTTGAACATTGCCCTTACTTCGCTCTTTTTATCTTTACTTTTATTATAAGGTTGAACCAATTCAGGATAATTTAAATTGTACCACTCATTTTATCGATATAACCAAACGACTGATCATCAATACGAACTTCCCCTTTGGTTACATGTCCAAGCGTGAAATATGGTGTTTTTGATTCGTACATATAATCAACAAATTCGTCTTCATTTTCAGGGCTTACGCCTACAATAATCCGCCCCATGGCTTC
>JAGYOI010000252.1 GCA_018399395.1 Prolixibacteraceae bacterium | reverse complement strand
AAACCTGAAAGCCACCACTGTCGGTCAAAATCGGCTTATCCCACCCGTTAAATTTATGTAATCCCCCGGCAGCTTCGATAACGGGCATACCCGGACGCAGGTACAGGTGATAAGTATTCCCCAGAATAATTTGGGCTTTGATATCTTCTTTTAACTCTTTCACATGTACACCTTTAACCGAACCGGCAGTACCTACCGGCATAAATATTGGCGTTTCTATTTCTCCGTGCGGGGTTGAAAGTGTTCCGGCACGCGCTGCCGAATTATTTGATGTATGTTCTAATGTATATTGCATCTGCCATATTTAAACGCACAAAATTATAAATAATTACCTTTTCTCAACTTGTAAAAGCTAAATCTCACTAAACGTTAACAGAAAACTTTGCACTTCTACCAGGACATGAAGCAACGCGGGCAATTGCTGCAACATTTTATCGATAAGCTCACCCCTAAATATAAAAACATGATCGAGCTACGATATTTCAAGGATTTTTCGTACGAAGAAATTGCAAAAGCATTAGATTTGCCCCCTGGAACAGTTAAAGTACAACTGTTCAGGGCCCGAAACCGGCTGTACGAGTTAATTGGTGAAGCTGACGTAAAAGAATAACATAGTGGATGTAATACTTAAATATTTTAACAACCTCACACCCCGGCAAATTCAACAATTCGGGATGCTTGAGCAATTATACAACGATTGGAATTCAAAAATCAATGTTGTATCGCGTAAGGATATCGATGAACTTTACACACGACATGTGCTCCATTCGCTGGCAATAGCACGTGTAAGCAATTTCAAGCCCGGCACGAAAATACTGGATGTAGGATGTGGCGGAGGATTTCCCGGCATACCGCTGGCAATTATGTTTCCTGATGTACAATTTACGCTGGTCGATTCCATTGGTAAAAAAATAAAAGTTGTAAACGAAGTTGCCAATGCTCTTGGCTTGACAAATGTTGAAGGACTGCAACAACGGGCCGAAAAGCTTGACCAGCGTTTTGATTTTATTGTTAGTCGTGCCGTTACTGCCTTCCCTAAATTTGTTGCTTTAACCCGCAAACTCATTGACAGGAAACAAAAAAACGAATTGAAAAATGGTATCATCTATCTTAAAGGAGGCGATTTTTCTGATGAAATTGCCATGTTTAACGACCGTATAACCCTTTTTAATATTTCAGACTTTTTTGAAGAAGATTTCTTTGAGACTAAAAAAGTGGTTTATATGCCAATATAAGATCCTGAGAAAAGCCCATTTTTTAGCCATATTCAACTTCCCGCAAATTAAAATCGCACTTCTAATGGTATTTTTTAGCTTAAAAATTTCATTCAACAGAAAAAACCGTTATTTTTGCACTCCGATTTTCAGGCGATTCCATAACTGAAAACGCGAAACAATAAAGCAACCAAGGGTTTATGTTGCCTTTTGTGAAAAATAATTGTTTGTTGAATAAGATTTTTACAGGGTAAACCTGTAATTAAAAAATTAAATAAGATGAAAAGGACATTTCAACCTTCTAACAGGAAAAGAAAAAACAAACACGGATTCCGTGATAGGATGTCAACCGTTAACGGTCGCAAAGTAATAAAAGCACGCCGTGCAAAGGGAAGAAAAAAATTAAGTGTTTCTGACGAACCTCGTCATAAACGCTAAAAAGACAATAACTTTTTCATAACACGCAAACAAGGCGAAGAACTAATGTTCTTTGCCTTGTTGTGTTTGTATGACTCCTCATCCCGAACTAAAAAGATTTAAACTGGATTCACAAAGCATTGTTATATATTTTGTAAATTACCAGATAACTTTGATTAAATTTATGTAAGTTCTTACATCAAAATATGCAAATAATGGATTATGAACGAATAAATTGTCGTTAAAAGTCCCTATTTTTGAAAAAGAATAGAAAAAGGCATACATGTTCGAAAAATTGTATAATCTCGAAGGAATTGACCCGGTTGCTTTTTATGGTGCCAACAACAGCAACCTCGATAAAATTCGTTCGTACTTTCCTAATATGAAAATCATTGCCCGGGGGCACACTTTAAAAGTTATGGGCAGCGAAGCACAGTTAAAGACCTTTGATGAAAAGCTTAATTTGTTGCTTGAGCAATATCACGATTTTCATCGTTTAAGCACCGAAACCATTGGACTTATATTAAGTGACACAACTGACAGCCCTGAGAAAGTCAACAATCCGGATGTGCTAATTTTTGGTAATACAGGCAAACCCATTTCTGCACGCACAAAAAACCAGCAAAAACTGGTTGATGCCTGCAATGAGAAAGATTTAATTTTTGCAATCGGGCCGGCCGGTACGGGTAAAACATATACTGCAATTGCCATGGCGGTACGTGCCCTTAAAAACAAGGAAATAAGAAAGGTTATCATTAGCCGCCCGGCGGTTGAGGCCGGCGAACGACTTGGATTTTTGCCCGGCGACTTGAAAGAAAAAATCGACCCATACCTGCAACCGCTGTATGATGCCTTGGGCGATATGATACCACCACGCAAACTTGAAGATTATATCAAAGATAAGGTAATTGAAATAGCACCACTTGCATTCATGCGCGGACGAACACTCAGCAATGCTTTTGTAGTGCTCGACGAGGCCCAGAACACAACCGTCAACCAGTTAAAAATGTTTCTAACCCGCATGGGTATCAACACAAAAATAATAGTAACGGGAGATACAACCCAGATTGACCTTCCCCGAAGAAGCGATTCAGGATTAATTCAGGCCATGCGTATTTTAAAAGGTATTGATGACATTGCTATTGTTGAACTTAACCAAAATGACATTGTAAGGCACAAACTGGTTCGCGATATTGTCCTGGCTTATGAAAACTATTATTCAGACAAACAAAAAGACAAAAAAGACGTTAATAAATCAGAAAACCAATAAAAAACAACCGTTCAGTTCACATCTATAAAACCATATAAAATGAGTAACGCGATTGTAAAAACCGATTTCAATTTCCCAGGACAAAAAAGTGTGTACCATGGTAAAGTGCGCGAAGTGTACGACATCAACGATGAATACCTTGTGATGATTGTTTCCGACCGTATTTCAGCCTTCGATGTGGTACTCCCCAAGGGAATTCCGTTTAAAGGACAGGTACTGAACCAAATTGCAGCCAAGTTTCTTGATGCTACAAGCGACATCGTTCCAAACTGGAAGATTGCCACTCCCGACCCAATGGTGACTGTTGGTCATAAGTGCG
>JAGYOI010000251.1 GCA_018399395.1 Prolixibacteraceae bacterium | reverse complement strand
ATGGCCATGTCCATTACTTTACAAATTTTCTCGGCCATTGTTTCTGACAACGAGCCACCCCAAACGGTAAAGTCTTGTGCAAACACATAAACGATACGCCCGTCAATAGTACCATGACCGGTAACAACACCATCGCCTTTGTATTTGGTTTTTTCAAGACCAAAATTACTGCAACGGTGTGTAACAAACATGTCTAACTCTTCAAAACTGCCATCGTCTAACAACGTTTCGATACGTTCGCGGGCTGTTAGTTTGCCCTGTTCGTGTTGTTTGTCGATTCTTTTTTGACCACCGCCCAGCTTAGCTTCATTGCGGAGATCGATTAGCTTTTTTATTTTACTTTTATTGTCCATTATTGTAACTGGTAAGGTTTATTTATTCTTCGCCACAAAATTCAGTTAACACCCCTAATGTTGATTTAGGATGCAGGAAACCGATATTTAAACCTTCGGCACCTTTACGCTTTTGCTTATCGATAAGCTGAACACCGTTGCTTTCTGCTTCACTGAGTGCTTTATCAACATTATCAACCGCGAATGCGAGATGATGAACACCGGGTCCTTTTTTCTCAACAAATTTTCCGATGGGCCCTTGCGGATCTGTCGACTCCAATAATTCAATTTTCGTGTCACCAACTTTAAAGAAAGCAGTTTTCACTTTCTGGTCGGCTACTTCCTCTACGGCATAACATTCTAACCCCAGCTTATCCTTATAATAAGCAATAGCTTCATCAAGGTCGCGGACAGCTATTCCGATGTGTTCGATATGTGAAATATTCATAATAAAGTGTATATTTTAATTGGTAATTATAAATGTCAGCAAATGTACGGTTATTTAATATATTATCACCTGAAATTTAACAGCTTTAAACCAAAAAAGGCAGGGAGTTACCCTGCCTATAAAATCTATGTTTTCAACTTACGATGTAACAAATCTGTAATGAGAACCAAACCTTTCAAACGCGGCTTTTTCTAATGATTCTCTATGGTCGGGATGTGCAATAGATGTTAATAAACGTGCACGTTGTTGCAGTGTTTTACCATAAAGGTTAACTGCTCCGTATTCGGTTGCGACCCAATGCATATTTGATCGTGTAGTAACTACCCCTGACCCTTCAATCAAGGTAGGGCAAATTTTTGATATACCTTTTCCGGTAACCGATGGCAAAGCGATGATCGGTTTTCCACCTTTAGAATGACCGGCACCACGAATAAAATCAATTTGGCCACCTACGCCCGAGTAATGTTTTGTGCCAATTGAATCGGCACAAACCTGACCTGTTAAATCAACAGCCAGTGCAGAGTTGATTGCCGTTACTTTATCATTCTTACGAATCATGTGCACATTGTTGGTATGGCCTACATCCATCATGGCTACCATCGGGTTGTCATCAATAAATTCGTATAATTCTTTAGACCCCATAAGGAAAGAAGCTACCATTTTACCTTTATCAATAGCTTTCCTACGTCCGTTTACTACTCCTTTTTCTACTAAGGGCAATATACCATCGGCAAACATTTCGGTATGAACACCCAAATCTTTATGATTACCCAACTGAGCTAACACAGCATTGGGGATACCACCTATGCCCATTTGAAGGCAGGCACCATCTTCAACCAATTCTGCAACATTTTTACCAATCTGAACTTCAATATCTGACAACGTACCCATGTCGTGAGTATATAATGGTGCATCATCTTCAACAAAGAAGTCGATACTGTCAGTCTGAATCATTGCGTCGCCCCAGGCACGTGGCACATTAGGGTTAACAGCAGCAATCACAACATCGGCATTCTGCACTGCCGCCAGGGTTGCATCAACAGAAGTCCCCAGTGAAACAAAACCGTGTTTGTCGGGAACCGAACACATAATCATTGCCACATTTACATTAAGGTACCCTTCCCTTATTAGTTTTTGTGTTTCACTTAAAAACACTGGTATATAATCGGCATAACCTGCCTGCGTTTGTTTACGCATGTTACCGGCTACAAAAAACTGTTCAGAATTGAAAACACCTTCGAATTCAGGATTGGCAAAATCAACCTGCCCCTCGATATGGATATGCTGTATCGTCACATCTTTTATCTCTCCCCTGCGTCCCCGCTCTACCATTGGTTTAATTAATGTGTGGGGTGTTACGGCTACTCCGCTCAAATGAACACGGTCACCGGTTTTAATAACTTTAACAGCTTCTTCGGGGGTTACAAAATTGATTGGTTTCATAAAGTAACGGTTTAAAATCTTTTTTTTAACAGTCGGCAAATATACAACAGAATTGTATGTCGCAAAACACATTTTCAAATATTTTGTGAAATTATTCGAACCTTCAAATTAAGTTAACAGATGCACTTATCTATATTTTTAAATGTTTAAAATATCTTTCAATTGTTTTTTATATTTAATCTATTTAACGTTAAATTAGAGGCATAAAAAATGACTTATATAACATTATAAAATGGCATTTCTGTCTAAAGAAAAAATTTTCTCAAAAAGGGGAATAAAAGATTATTCGCTCATCATACTGGGGGCATTAGTTTTAGCTGTCGGCTTTGTGTATTTCATCACCCCACACAAAATTGTTCCCGGTGGTGTTTATGGCATTGCCATTGTGATACACCATCTCACAACCGACATGCTCCCTTTTTGGCCAGAAGGCATTCCTATAGGATTAATGGGGCTCATACTGAACATTCCCTTAACTTATGCCGGTATAAAAATACTAGGGCCTCGCTTCGGTATCAAAACCATCACGGGCTTTGTAATAACATCTGTTTTCATGGATGCAATTACTTACCTCAGGCCTGATGCAAACATCCCGTTGGTTGACGATGTTCTGTTATCGTGTATTTTTGGGGGCGTACTGATCGGTATCGGGCTTGGTCTCATTTTTAAATCAAGGGCAACATCGGGTGGCTCGGATATTATTGCCATGATATTGGCAAAATACACTAACTTGCAACTTGGCCAGTTGCTTATTTATGTCGATTCGGTTATCGTATTATCCGGTTTAATTGCCTTTCAGGACTGGACCATACCGCTCTATTCATGGTTGGTTATTTATATTACAGGTAAAGCAATCGACTACACACTCGAGGGAAGCAACTATCACAAAGCATTATTCATCATATCGGATGAACATGAAAAAATTAAAGAAAAAATACTGAACGACCTTGACCGTGGCGGAACATATTTAACGGGTAAAGGCATGTATACTGACAAAGAAAAACAAATTATCTACACGGTTGT
>JAGYOI010000250.1 GCA_018399395.1 Prolixibacteraceae bacterium | reverse complement strand
TTGCATTGAGTATGGAGGCCCTGATTTCTTTGGAAGCTTCGTAAACTACCGTGAATGAACTTTGTCGCTCACTTTTAGCTAGCTTGAAATTTTGTCGCAATCGTTTATACACGTTTTCAACATCAATAATCGCATCATCCACAAGTGAACCGATGGCTATGGCCATACCTCCGAGGCTCATGGTGTTAATATTTAAACCAAGCAAGTGCAAGACAATAACTGACCCCAATAGTGATAATGGAATGGCCAGTAACGAGATGATTGTTGTACGAAAACTACCCAAAAACAAGAATAGAATGATTATAACCAAAGCTGCACCTTCCAGCAATGCTTTTTGAACATTATTAACCGATGATTCAATAAAATCGGCCTGGCGGAATATTTTATTATTAATCGTCACATCAGGCGGAAGCGTTGCTTCGATTGCCTTTAACTTTTCTTCTATTTCCTCGGTTACGGTCAGCGTGTTTGTGTTTGGTTGCTTTGAAACAGAAATGATGATGGCAGGTTTTGCATTTTGGGAGGCATATCCCATTTTTACAGCTCTACCACCTTTTACTTCCGCAACATCATTAACCCTGACCGGATTGCCATTTAGGGTTTTAATATAGGAATTTCCAAGTTCTTCGAGATTCGATGTTCTTGCGATACCCCGTACAACATATTCATTTCCAAATTCACGAACAATTTTCCCTGTTGAGTTTTGGCTCATTTCTGTACATGCTTTGGCCAATTCTTCTGTAGAAACCTTATACATATTCATTTTCAGCGGGTCGGCAAGTACCTGGTATTGTTTTAAATCACCACCCACAATGGTTACCTGCGACACCCCGTTTGTAGCCAAAATGAGCGGTTGTATATTCCATTCAGCTATGGTACGTAGTGTTGCCATATCGGTTGAATCTGCCTGAAGGCTGAGAAAGAATATTTCGCCCATAACACTCGATTGTGGTGCAAGTATGGGCTTCGCCACATTATCAGGCATAACATCCTGAACAGTTATAAGTTTCTCGCTAACCACCTGACGGGCTTTATACACATCAGTGCCCCAATCGAAATCGACCCATACAAATGAATAACCAAGGGCAGATGAGGAGCGAACACGCCGGACATCCATGGCACCATTAACAGCGGTTTCAATCGGGTAGGTCACCAAACGTTCAACTTCCTCGGGGGCCATACCATGCGAATCGGTCATTACGATTACTGTTGGAGCAGTAAGGTCAGGAAATACATCGATATCCATATTGGTTGCTGTTCGTAAGCCTAACACAACCAATACCACCGAACTTAAAATAACCAGGTATTTATTGTTCAGTGAAAATTTTATTATTTTATTTATCATTGCTGTTCTTATTAAAGATTAAACAAGAAGATATCAGTTATTGAGCAAACTGAAATAATGCAAACTGATATAATCAAAAAGTACGATTAATGTACATGTCCCGAATGTGGGTCTAATGCTCCTGTAGCCTGTGCCAGCTTTACCTGCATCGCTCCACGGGTAACAATCCGGTCATGTTCAGTAATTCCTTTTGTAATCTCTGTCCGCAAACCATCAGTTCCACCAATACGTACTTCACGCTTTTCGAATAATTCGGGATTTGCCTGTACGAACACATAATAAATACCCTGTTCCTCCAAAAGTGAGTTATTTGGAACCGTTAAAGCATTGGAGCTCGTCACTGTTTTGAGAAACACTTCGGTTAAAGTGCCCGGTACAAACCCTGCTTTGTTTTCAATTTGCAGGTGTACAGGAATCATATAAGAATTACTGGTTGTTGATTCTCCGTGGGGGAGTACTTTTCCGTTTAATTCTTTAAAAGTGTATGTTTTGTTGTTATGGAGTGTTTTAATATTAGCGGAAACGATTTTTGGCAAAATATCGAGATACTTTTGTTGAACCTGTGCCGTTAACAACAGATTCTTATTTTGTGCAACAGAAACAAGTGCTTGTCCGGCTTTCACAAACTGACCATTTGCGATGTGAATTTGTTTAATATAACCGTTGAGGTTACTTTTTATTTGTTGCCCGTTTGTGTTAAAATTATTGACAAGATTATCATAATTTGCTTTTGCAGAATTATATTCATTCTTCGCATTAAAAAGTTCCTGTTCTGAAACAATCTTATCCTCAGCTAGTTCTGATTTGCGTTCAAAATTTGCTTTCGAGGTTTCATAATTACTTTTTGCTTCTTCTAGTCGAACCGAAAGGTTGTTATCGGCCAATTCTTTAGATGAAATTGAGAAAAGTTCTTGTCCGTTTATCACTTTTTTACCTTCAACCAGATTGTTGTCAGAAAACAAAACAATCCCGGATGTTTTGGCGGCAATAATGGATTCCTCGCCCCGTGCCGGTTCAATTTTGGCAACCGTCTTTATAACCTGGCCAAATGCCTCACGATTTGGCACCTCGGTAGCAAAATCAATTTTCCACGATTGTTCTTTTGTAAATACGGTTGTATTGGTTTGAGAAATAACTATGTTTTCAGATGCTTTGTGTGCATCTTCGTGATTTGAATATACACTTACTTCTGGAACTGTTACCTCAAACATACCTTTGTCGTTTACAATTTCAAAGGTTATTTTTCCTTTCCCTTTTGTTTGGGGTTCAATGTTGAAACTATAAATTCCTTTGCGTGTCGGTTTGTTAAGGGTCTGTTTGGTTTCTGCACCATTAATTGAAAGAATTAAGGTGATTTTACCTTGCTCCAGTGCTGTGAAATCTGGTAATTCAGTAAAGTGTGAAAGCACATTCGCTGTCTCACCAACTATAAAAGCATCGGCTTCAGCAAATAATTCAAAGTCTGAACTATAGGAAGTATATTGGAATTTTATTTCTTCGTGCTCTTCATGCTCGTGCTCTTCATGGCTTTCAACTTCATGGTTGTGCCCATCGTGTTTATTATTGTTGTTGCACGATGCTATAAGCGAAGCTATCAGTACAACCAGTACTATTTTGTAATACATATTGATATTATTTAAATTAAGAAATGAACTACTCCGCTGCAAATCAGACGGTATGCCATTAAGAAATTATTCGTTTACTTGTCACGGAACCTGCGCCACTGCTAAAGCATTAGCGCTCGCAGAAGTGGCGGGAAATCGAGCTAGCGAGTACAGCGGAGCTAACAAAACCCATAGTTCACTCGGCAAAAGCTCGGAATCAGTTCGACGTTATTCTCTAGCTCTCCGTCAGATGACGGATTCTGAAATCACAGTCTCACTGATTTAAACAACAGGAGGTGCG
>JAGYOI010000025.1 GCA_018399395.1 Prolixibacteraceae bacterium | reverse complement strand
AGTATCCAAAGGTGTAAGCGTACGAGGATCTAGCACCTCCACTGAAATACCTTCTTCGCTGAGTTTTTCTGCTGCTTTCATCGCTTTGGGAATCATGCCCGACCATGCAATAAGTGTAACATCACTTCCTTCTCTTTTAATATCACCTTTGCCGATTGGGATGGTATATTCTTCCTCTGGCACATCACCTTTTTCCATATAAAGCAGTTTGTGCTCAAGGAAAATAACCGGTTCATCACACCGTATGGCCGACTTTAGCAATCCTTTTGCATCTGCAGGTGTTGAAGGCATAATAACCCTTAGTCCGGGAATGTGATAAAATATTGCCTCCAGGCTTTGTGAGTGTTGAGCAGCAAGCCCGTTTCCTACGCCACCCTGCGTTCTCAACACCATTGGTACACGACCGACACCTCCCGACATAAACTTAAATTTTGCTGCCTGGTTAATGATTTGATCAAGAATCAACATGGAGAAGTCGATAAACAGGATTTCAACAACAGGTCGCATACCTGTAAGTGCTGCTCCAACACCCATTCCGGTAAAGCCATTTTCAGAAATAGGGGTATCAACAACCCTTTCTTTACCAAATTCCTCAAGTAAACCTACCGTTACTTTGTAGGAACCTCCTCTTTCTGCGATGCCCTCACCCATTACAAAAACAGAAGGATCACGTCGCATTTCTTCAAACATGGCTTCATTAAGAGCCTCGCGGTACATTAAAGTTTTAACTTTTTCTTTTATAATTGTTTCCATGTTAATATTCCTCCACAAATTTCATAAATTCTGCCTCGGTCATTTCTTCGCTCTTTTTGGCGTAGTCGATTCCCTTTTTAATCTTTGTTTTCACCTCTTCTTCGATGGCTTCAATTTCTTGATCTGAAAACTCATTTGCCAGCATGAATTTTTTACACACTTTTATTGGATCGTTTTCCAGATAATATTTCAATTTATCTTCCGGCATGTAGGCTCCGGGGTCGTTTACATGATGTCCGCTTTGTCTGAAAGTTAAACCTTCAATAATGTAAGGACCTTTGCCCGAGCGGATATTTTTCACCGCTTTTTGCGCAGCTTCGTATACTTCCAAGACATTGTTGCCATCTACACGTTCACCCGAAACACCGTATCCAAGACCGCGTTTATACAGCAAAGGCTCTCCGGTAGAATCTTCAATTGGTGTAGAAACAGCATACTGATTATTTTCAATAACAAAAAGAACAGGAAGTTTAAACGCAGCGGCTAAATTCAGCCCTTCTGAAAAAGAACCAATATTGGTTCCTCCATCCGATACAAATACTGTGGCTACTTTTTGTTCCTTTCTGATTTTTGCCCCCATGGCAGCACCAACAGCTATGGGTACACCGGATCCAACTATTCCATTGGCACCTAGATTACCTTTGGTTACATCGGCAATGTGCATTGATCCGCCCAATCCACTGCAAAAACCCGTTTTTTTCCCAAGCAATTCGGCAAACATACGATCAACGTCTGCTCCCCATGCTATACAATGTCCATGCCCCCTGTGGGTACTTGCCAGGTAGTCGTCTTCACTTAAAGCATTGCAAATACCCACCGCAATAGCTTCTTCGCCCCAGTATGGGTGGTAATAGCCTCTAATAAAGCCCTGACGATACAATCGTACACCTTCTTCCTCGAAACGACGAATGGTGCACATGGTTTTGTACATTCCTTTTACTATTGTTTTTGAAAGTTTTTCTGGCATTTTTATAATGTTTTAATTAATAGCTAATTTTATTAAGGTCTGGCTTCGATATTAAATTTATAGAAGTCGCCACAATAGATCGATTCTTCAATTTCCAGTACAAGTTCTTTCCCGCAAAAAGTGACCCCGTCAACGCTAAAACCTGGCACGATTTCCTTTCTCTCGAAATCGTTCAATTGTTGTCCCTCGATAATTATGGCGCTTAAGCTTTGATAGATGGAAGCGATCTTTAGCTGGTACTTGTTTTCGTATATATCATACAAGGAGCCTTCCAGGTTAAGTTGTTCAATACCCGGGCAAAACCTTGTAGAAATATATCTTATTTCTTTTAAAACAGGTTTGTCGTTCGCGAACCTGAGACGGGTAATCTTGCATACCGGGCCATTGATGGAGTAATTACGGCCATTTACCATTTTGCTGATGTTTTCCTTTACAACCTGGCATTGCAGCAATTTTGTTCTTGGTTTGAAACCCAACTGCAACATGTTTTTTGTAAAACTAAGCACTTTGGTTGCCGACCTGCTGGCCCTGGCCCTTTCTTTCACGAAAGTGCCAAGGCCTTTTATTTTTTGCGCGTATCCTTGATTCTCAACTTCTTGTAATACTTTCCGGGCGGTAGTATTGCTGACGTTATAGTTTCTAATAATCTCGTTTTCCGAGATTATTTTCTCGCCAGGTTTTAGCTCTTTCTTTTTAATTTTTTCGATAATCTCCTGGCTGATAAGGAAGTATATTGGTAAATGCGAGTTGTTTTCCATAATCTTATAGCGTTAACGCACTAAGGTCAAAGATAAGAAAAAATTGGATTTGCAAAATATTTAGGAAAAAAAATTGGGGGAGGGGATTATCATGCGCATTAGATAATTGTATCAGCTAACATTTCCATAGTAACATCGGTAAACACATCAAAAGCACTCGTAAAACTTCATCAAATGATTGTTAAAGTTTGTAAGTGTTATAGTATATTCTCTATTCAACTTAAATGGATATAAGTATAAATAAATTAAAAAATGATACAAGTAAAGTGACAGGGCAGAAAATAAATTTGGGCTTTTGATTATTCAGACAATTATAAATTACGAACTAAAGAAAATGCAGGGGGTAAAGATTTTGCAAAACAGGCAAGAAAGAAAGGTTTATGCGTGTGCGATTCAATTACGTTCCTATGCATCAAATGAAGAAATGCCTGAGAAAATTGAAATTATTTAAAAAATTCTATGGTGAAATGAAAAGCACATTTCGTTTCAATTGCATGAAAATAGTTTAATTATATAAAGTTATGACAAAGAAAAAATTTATTGGGAAAATATCAATAGTCCTTTTGGTGTTGCTTTTATGTTCATTTGTAAATGTCCATGCATCAAAACTGGTTAGTGTAAAAGTAATTGACAAGGAATATATAATGCTTCATTTTCAGGATGGAGAAGTGAAATTTGTAGACGATGGTATAGGTCCCAAGGCTTTTATGCACCATACTCATGATCAAACCAATAATTACATTGTTCGTTATGGTGAACCCCTGAATGTAAATGTTATACAAGATGCTGTTCATTGGAAAATACGTTCAGTTAACGACTTGAATTACAAAGCTGAAGGAAAAAGGCCGGTGGAAGTATTCAGGAAATCAAAGGTAAATGGTCAATTTGAAGGAGAGTATAATGTTGAAAAGCAAGACTTCAACTACAAGTATACTCATGAACATTTTTTATACTTGAAAATGCCTTATGACATGAAAGCGGGAAAAAGTTACACTGTTCAATTAGCAGATGATCTCAACAGCGATAAGTCAACAGTTAATTTTATATACGATAATCATGAAAATATTTCGGAGGCCATACATGTTAACCTCGTGGGTTATATTAATGATGCTCCGATAAAAGCAGCCGATTTATATTTTTGGTTAGGTGATGGAAAATACCGCGATTATAAAAAGTTCCAAGGCAATAAGGTATGGGTTCAAAATGAGAAAACAAAACAAAATACATTGGTGGGAAATGTTCAGTTTGGCACCAAAAAAAAGAAAGATATTCACGGGTATAATATGATTAATTCTCCTGTTTGGACAGCTGATTTTTCAAATTTCAATGAGCCGGGTTATTATAAACTTGTTATTGAGGATGTGGGCTGTAGCCATACTTTTGAAATTCGGAATAATATTTATCACAATCCTTACAAAGTATCTTTACTTGGTTTTTTATATATGCGTGTAGGACAGGATAGTACAGGGGGTATTTGGCCTGTTCCACGGCGTCCTTTGTATATACCCGGTAAAAGTCCTGAAGATACGCGAGTATATGTAACCAATTTACATCCTTATTCTCCGCTTTGGTCGGAGACAGGCAGAGACACCTGGGATGTGCCTGAGTTTTTTAAAGAAAATATAAAAGAAGGTATGCCCCAGAACAATCAGGTAAAGGGTGGGCATGCTGATGCACTAGATTGGGACCGACACCTGGGACATGTATCTATTATCTACGATTTGCTTTTACCTTATATTTTATCAGATGGTAAGTTATCAGATGATAACATGGGGCTTCCTGAAAGTGGAAACGGGATTCCTGATATTATTGATGAAGCAAGAAATGAGGTGGATTTTTGGCTAAGTGCTCGTTATAATGGCGGGTATAGCCATGGAATATCGAATCCTATGTATCATAATTATTTTGATCATGTTGGGGAAATCGATTCTACGTGGTTGAATGTGCTTTTTCAGGCAGATAATACCCCGATAGCAGCCTGGGCTAATGCTGCAAACGCGTCTATGTTAGCTTATGCTTTCATGATACAAGGAAATCAGAAACTAATGCAAACTTATTGCGATTCGGCCTTAATTGCTTTCAAATATGCTTCAAAGTTGGATGATCCAATGCTTGATCAAATGCAAAGTATTGGCGAGGCTCATATGCGTGGTAGAGATTTTAGAATGACTGCAGCCGCTTATTTGTATAACCTGACCGGTGATTCACAATACGAAGATATTGTTTTTCAGGAGTCTGTTGTTAAACATCCTAAATCAGAAATTGTGAAAATAAACCATTTCAATCAATTATGGGGTGTTGTTGCTTATTTAAAAACTAAACGTGAAGTTCATTACCCTGAATTGTGGGAAAATATGAAAAAGGCCGTTTGCTATCATGCCAAAAACAAGGAAGTGAAATATATTTTTGAAAGGCCATCGCGCAGAGCTACCGACGATGATGCATATTTTAAAACGACACAACACGTGCAGCGTTCAATTGTGGCGCATGCAATTAGTGAAGACAAGAATGAAAAACAAACTTTTTTAAAAGCATTGATCCTTGAAGCAGACTGGGGACTAGGAAGAAATCCTTTGAATATGATTGAAATGACAACGGCTACAACTGAACTACAAGAAAAACGCAGCATTGAAAACATGTTTACAAGTGGCAGGGATGATGGTGCACCAGGACTCCATCCGGGACATACCCCATATTTGAATACATTTGATTGGTCTACTGTCCTTACCGAAGGCATGCCAAGTGTTTTAACCAGTCAGGGATATCCTGATTTTAACGAATGGCCCATGGCCGAGGGGTACTTTAATTCACGATACATGTTTGCCCATTCTGAATTTACCCCCCAGCAGTCAATGAGGGGAAAGACTGCATTGTACGCTTATTTATATTTTATTGGAATTAACAAAACACAAATTGATAATTAAAGTCGGGTTTTATTACCCCTGGGAAAGCTACGAGCATGCTTTTTAGTATTGTGTAAAAATTTGTCCTAATGTCTTAATGTCTTACAATCAGACATCAATAGTAACTTGTGATATTATAATGAAAAACCGATACTGTGATGAGGGCTAAATTTGAAACATGGAGAAGATAAAGGATAACATAGTAAAATCGGGTTATGCCAACTGTAAAACAAAACAAGATAATAAGCTTGATAAGAAAAAGAAGCAAATCATTTTATCCGAATTGTTTGTAATGATTATTATAATAGGTATGCTGTTCTTAGTTTTTTACCTAATTATTTACTAATAGAAATTCAGATTCTAACAAATTAACTAAAGGGACCAATGAAAAACAGAATTTTACATTTTGCATTAGTGTTTTTATTGCCATTTATTTCTTATGCCGGTAACATCAAAGGATTCGTGAAAGATTCTGATTCTGGCGAAGGTTTAATAGGTGTAAATGTTATAGTTAAAGGAACAACTATCGGGACGATAACCGATATTAATGGTAATTATGAGTTGAAAAATATTCCTGATGGTGAAAAAACCATTGTAGTTTCTTATTTGGGATATGTAACGCAAGAGAAAACTGTTACTATAGAATCTAACAAACCCAAAACGCTAAATTATTCAATGGTTTCCGATTCCTATTCATTAAATGAAGTTGTGATAACTGTACAAACAAAAGGACAGTTAAGTGCCATTAATCAACAAATGAAATCAAACTCTATTTCAAATGTTGTGTCTTCTGAAAAAATTCAGGAAGTACCTGATGCCAATGCCGCTGAATCTGTTGGTAGATTGCCAGGTGTTAGTATTCAATCGGAAGATGGTGAGGGTAGTAAGGTTGTGATCAGAGGGTTAGAGCCCCGATATAATTTGATAACCATTAACGGTGTAAGGGCTCCTTCAACTTCAAATGAAGATAATTCGGTGAGTATGGCAGGGATTTCTCCATTTATGATTGATGGAATTTCAGTGCAAAAATCATTAACTCCCGATAAAGATGCCGATGTTGTTGGGGGAATTGTTGATTTAAAGCTGAAGGATGCTGATGAAGGGTTTCATGCTAATTTATTGTTTCAAAACCGATTTCCAGTGTCGATTGATAATAACAATTTTAATCCATTGGCGACATTACAATTAAGCAACCGTTTTTTTGATAATAAACTGGGTGTTATATTGGTTGGTAGTTATGAAAAAATCAACCGCTCTTCGAATATCATGAATGCAGGTGTGCTTTTAAATGCTGCCGAACCTGGTAAAGGGTTTGCTGAAATAAGTTCTGTAAATTTAAATAATGGCGATATAATAAGAGAAAGAACTGGTTTAAGCATGTTCCTTGATTACAAACTTGAGAACACAAAAATATTAGCTAATGCATTTGTTAATGGTTTGCAAAATAAATCCATAAACCGCAGTTTCTCTTATTCTCCAAGTTTTAATATCACTAAGAATATGGGTATAAATGAAAGAAGTTCGCTTTCATTGGTGAGTTCGTTGGGATTAGAACAAAATATTTATAGTACGAAGTTAAAAATAGCATTAAATTATACTCAAGCTAAAAATGATAAACCTCTTGATTATAGTTTAGGAACAAAACTCTATGGCGATTTAAATCTTCTGCCCCAGGAAGTTCAAAAGAAATTAGGGGCTATAAACACAAGCCCTTATTATGTTTCCGACCTCTTGAAGTATGACAACGATTCTGCTTATGTGTTATATAATCTTGGTTCAAATACAAGCATACTTGAAGAAAGAGAATTTACAGCTAAGTTAGATTATGAAATTCCCTTTTCAATTGGAAATAGTATTGCCGGAAAATTTAAAATTGGGGGTAAATATCGTTCAAAAACCAGAACGTACGATGAAAATAGTTATGGTACCGGACTTTCTTCAAGTGGTGTGAGGGATGCTGTTAAACAATTTTTACCCGCTCATAATGAAGGGTTGAAATTTTCTTACCCTGGTGCAAGGGCTTATGTTGGCGAAAATATCCCGGTTTTGCAGCTTATGGACGATTATAGTAATGAAATTTTTGATGGAGTAACTCTTGACGGTTATGTTAAGCCCGAATATATGAAACAAATTGTTAAAAGTTTGGATGATCAAAACTGGAGTCCCAATGAAGCGGCAACCTCCGACCAGCAGAAACTATTGAATGATTATGAAGGAACCGAGTCAACATATGCCGGATATGCCATGGCAGATTTAAATATTACCAAATATCTTCAGTTGGTTGGGGGCGCTCGTTACGAAGAAATGTTTACAAGTTACGCTTCAAACGGTATTTATGAACTGAACGATTTGGGGGGGGTAATTGAAACCTTCGATGAGGATATAACTGACAGAAAAAACCGTTTTCTTTTGCCCATGGTGAACGCAAAAATTACGCCTTATTTTGAATGGATGAGCATTCGGCTTGCTTATACACAATCTATAGCCAGGCCACGTTACTATAGTTTTATGCCTCGTTACAGGGTTAGCAGAGACGGTAGATTAAGTGATTTTGGCAACCCGTCTTTAAAACCGGCCCTGTCGACAAACCTCGATGCCAACTTGTCTTTTTACAGTAGAAAACTTGGTTTATTAACCTTTGGATACTTTAAGAAAAATATCGAAGATTTTGAATATTACAGAACTTATCGCCTGGCTCAACCTGGTGTAAGAGATTACCTGCAGGAATTGTTAGGGTATGGTTTGAATAAATCATGGGAAGGTTTGTCTACCGTAAATGGATTTTTCGTAAATAATCCTCATATAGCAACTGTTCAAGGATTTGAGGTTGATTGGCAAACTACTTTCTATTATCTGCCAAAGCCATTTAATGGTATCGTTTTTAGTGCTAACTACACATACAATGAATCAGAACAAAAAGAAACAAGGACAAAAGTAATTACCGAGACCAGTCCTGTGTTTCCTTTCCCTACAACAAAAACATATCGTGATACAATCATTTCATCACAACTTACAGGGCAACCCAAGCATATTGTCAATGCTTCAATAGGTTATGATATCAAAGGTTTTTCGGCACGCTTGTCATATAAACGCACTGCCGAAAATTATCTGGGTGACCTCACCGAAGACGACTTTCGGGAAGCAAAAAGATATGCAGCACCTTACCAACAATGGGATCTTTCTCTAACACAATATGTGCCAGGAGTGAAAGGGATGCAGGTGTTCGTGAACTTCAGTAACATAACAAGTGCCATAAACGGGAATTATTTTAAACTAACCGAAGGAGTAAGTCAAAAAGTTACTCCCAGTGCACCTAAAGGAACTGTTACTGATGGTAGCAATGAATTATACCCGTTAAATGATAATTATTACTCGAACTATTTAATTATAGGCCTACGATATCGTCTGTAAAATATGTTTAACCAATTTATTAACTAAAATTAAATTCTTATGAAAAACAAGATTTTTACATTATTGTTTACCTTAGTATGTATCCTGGGTTTAGGAGTGCAAGCACAAACTACATTTAATGTGCCTTCTACCGATACATTGAACGTGTTCATCAATAACAACCCCGATGCTGAGAATGGTGCTGTTTATGTATTAGAGCGTAATTCTATGTATAAAATGAGCGGGCCAATTGATGTGCAATGGGATATTACCATTAAAGCAGCAGATGGTGATGGCATGCGACCTTATATTGTAATGGATGTTAACGAAAGTGGAGAAGCTGTATCATGGATCATGGGGGGGTGGAGTTTTACCGGAAGCCTGACACTTCAAAGTGTTCAAATTAATAATTCTTCAATTGTAGGTAACCGGGGAGCATGGAGACATGGTGGTTTCTTTTTAGCCTCAGGTGATATCGATGTAACAATTGATGATTGTATTTTTGATTACTTTGATGGTGTTATTATTAGTGCAGAAACTGCTGGTCTTAATAGTCTTAAAGTTACAAACAGCTTGTTCAGAAAATCGGGTTTTGCTGGTGCTGGTACATGGCAGGGGTTCGGTTTTTCGCTTAAACACGGAAGTATAGGAAGTTTGTATATTGAAAATAATACCTTTCTCGAAGGTGTTGGTCCTATTTTCTTAATTGAAGATGCTTTAGTTGGTGATGTTTGGTTTAACCACAATACCGTAGTTAACTATGCTCAAATGCCTTTTAAAGCAGAATACTATACCGAGGCCGTATTTATGAATAACTTGTTTGTTAATACTCGTTTTGCTGGTGAGTCTTTTGCTTTAAGAGTGAATCAGGATCCTGAAAATTTACCATATGGTATCGTTAACGGTGCAACTTATGCTCACGATACTTTACAACCTGAAGGTTTCCCCGTGGAAGAAGAAAGAGTTATGGTTTTAGCTTACAATGCTAACTATTTGTCAGATGGAATTCTGGACTTTTGGGAAAACCCCGGAGACTTGGCATTAGATACTGCTCAGGGAGGACAGGCATGGGCTACAACAGATTTTACCGATGGTACAAACGGATTTGTAAACTCGAGGGTTAAAAGTATGCTGAAAGATGATGCTGCTTATCCTTATTGGATGTGGAATGATTCTTTAAGTGTTTATACCGATGAGCTTTCGTTCAATGATTATTCATGGGACGATGCAGATTTGGTTGCTTTTGCAAAGAAAATTAATGGTGATACAACCGCTGTTGCTGATGTTAGTAGTGGTGCTTATACTGTGCATCCTGATGTTGATAATCCTGGCCAGGCTACAATGCCAGATCAGTGGGATTTGAGTTATACCAGTGCAACGCTGGAATGTGCTGCAAATGCGAGTTACCCTGTAGGTGACTTAAATTGGTTCCCAACCAAAAAAGCTGAATGGGAAAATGATGCCAATCGCGAAAGTTTTGATGATATAGTAGCTGATGTAAAAAGTGGCTCGTTTACTTTTGAAGAATTTAGTTGTAGTAATGGTATCTTCAATAGTCGTGTTGGCACGCAATCAAGCTTTAAGGTTTATCCTAACCCGACAAATGGCATTGCAACTGTTTCAGCGAAGTTGGAAAGCACTGGTATAGTTAGGGTTGACGTATACAATGCATTGGGACAGAAGATGAAAACTGTGGCTCACGAAAGAGCATCATCTGGTAGATATGTTGTAACTTTTGATGCTAACGAACTTGGAACTGGTACTTATTTTGTGAATTTGATTTCAGATAATTTTACATCAACACAAATGTTAGTTGTCGAATAGTTATAGTAATGTTAATTTGATATTAAAAGGGGCATTCTGAAAGGAATTGCCCCTTTGTTAGTATTTAAATTCTCTTCCTTATCTTTTCCTTTTGCTGATTTGAGTTGTTTTTTCCGAATCATAGCATCTTTCGAATTTACGAATATTATTCCGATAGCCCTTATTGAGTGCAACAGTATCTGTCCAGGGTATCATGAGCAATTGATAGAAAATCAACCTGTTCATATTCAATTCATGTATATTATCAATAATTTATTTCTTATTGCGCAACCTATTTGTACTTTTAAACTTCATATTAAAAACAAATCCGGTTTTTATACAAAATTTAACTATGAAGCAACTTTTCTATCTATTACTGTTACTGGCACTGTTTGGCTGTGAAGATAATTATGAAGATATTTACCGATATTCAAAAATCATAACACAGTCAAAAGAGTATCCTGTATATCTCGATATGAGCGAAATAGGAAATATACAAGTTAAACTGGATTCGCCTGTTGAAAATCCGATTAAAA
>JAGYOI010000249.1 GCA_018399395.1 Prolixibacteraceae bacterium | reverse complement strand
CTCCTGATGTAAAAACGGCAATTCGCTTAATCTCTTTATGCTTGGTCATTTTTAATGTTTTGTTCAATATGATGTTTTACTTCTTCCATAAGCCATTGTGGGGTAGAAGTGGCACCACATATGCCGATGGTATCTGTTTTTCTAATCCATTCAGGATTAATTTCATCTGGCGAAGAAATGAAATAAGTATCTGGGTTTTGTGATTTACAAACACCATATAAAGATTTACCGTTTGAACTTTTTTTTCCGCTTACAAAAATAACCTTATCGAATTTTTTGACGAATTCTTTAAGGTGGGGCACCCTGCCAGCCACCTGACGACAAATGGTGTCATGTACGGTAACTTCGTTATTGGCCCTTAATTTTATTTCAGAAACAATATGTTGAAAATCACCAAGGGGCATTGTAGTCTGACTATAAATTTCTATGGGTTTGTTGAAATCTATTTTTATCAAATCATCGTTGGTGGTAACTATAATCGACTGATTTTGAGTGTGGCCATTGAGCCCAATTACTTCGGGATGTTGTTCTTTTCCGAATATTACCAATTGCCCCTGTTTTTTATTGATATCGTGAAAGCTTTGTTTTATTCGGTGTTGAAGCTTAGATACCACCGGACATGTAGCATCAATGGTTTTGTTGTTGTTTTGTTTTAGTTTGTCGAAAGTTGACGGCGGTTCACCGTGCGAGCGTACAAGTACAGTTGAGTTTTGGGTGGCATCAAGATTGTCTGGATGAATGGTGTTCATGCCTTTTTTTGTCAGACGGCTGATTTCTTCCTGATTATGGACAATGTCGCCTAAACAATTAACTGCTTCGCCATTTTCAATGAGTTTTTCCACTTTGTTTATAGCACGCTGAACACCAAAGCAAAACCCCGATTTATTATCAATTTCAATGTGCATTTTTTACCTCTTCGACTTTTTTTAGTAACCATTTGTTTTGTTCTTCGGGAATCATGTTGCTGTTGTCAAGCACAATAGCGTCATCGGCTTTTATGAGGGGGCTCTCTTTTCTTGTTGAATCAATATGATCGCGTTCTTCAATATTTTTAAGTATTTCATCAAACGAAACATCAAGCCCTTTGGCTTTTAATTCGTCGTATCTTCGCTGTGCCCTAACCTTTGTTGAGGCAGTCAGGAAGATTTTTAATTCAGCATCAGGGAAAACAACCGTACCTATATCGCGGCCATCCATTACAATGCCCCTTTCTTTTCCCATTTCCTGTTGTTTCTTAACCATAGCCATTCTCACTTCTTTTATTGTAGCTACCTGACTTACATTGTTCGAAACTTCAAGTGCTCGTATCTCGTCTTCAATATTCTCACCGTTCAAATAGGTATCTGTTTTTTTAGTTTCGGGGTTATACCGGAATCTAATATCAATTTCGGGCAGGACCTGAATTAACTTGTCTTTATCAACCGCTTTATTATTAATGAAACCTTTGCGTAAAGCATAAAGTGTAACTGCACGGTACATAGCGCCTGTGTCGATGTATTTGTAGCCTAACGATGCAGCTAATTGCTTGGATATGGTACTTTTACCTGATGATGAGTGGCCATCGATGGCAACAATTATCTTTTTATGTTCCATATTGCGATGTTGATTTAATGTTTGAGTTTCAAATATAAGACAAATTAGTCTGATAATTTTGTTCTTACCATTATATTTTTTCAAGGGTCGCGAAAGGTTAACGCAAGAACTCTGACAGATTGGTTGTTATTGAGAATGTGTTTGAGGTACCGCTCAAGTGGTAGCTGGCAATAGCGTACGAAACCCTGAATTTTGAGACTTTCACGGTAAAACCGCCTGATAACCCTATCATGCCCGGGTTTTCCTTTATTGATAATTCATAACGGCGCTGAAAATTATAGCCTAATCCAATTATGAAATTTTCTGACGGAATGAATTCAACCCCCAAAATAGCATGTCGTAAAAATTGTTTAAAGATATCGTCCGAACTTCCAATTACAATTTCGCTTTCCGTTTTATGATCATAATCCCAGGTCGATTTATCAGTAAGTTTCCAGTTGGTAAGGTGCTGCAGTGTTACACTGAACCGAAATGGGGCGTGGGCCAACCGTTGCGAGAATCCGGCCTGTAAGTTAAAAGGCAAGGGTTCGCGCGATCCTTCGGTCCTGTCGTATGTGGTTAATTGAGCCCCCATGTTTTTAAAAACAATACCGGCACTGAAATTCTCGGTTGAATCGACGTAAGTAGCTCCAATATCGGCAGCAATCCCAAATGAGTTATAGCTTTCGTATGATGAGAAAATAGGTTTGATATTTCCTCCTACAGTGATATTGTCCCAAACATTCCGGGAGTAAATGAGATTTAAGGCATAATCGCCGGCACTGAATGTGTTCCCGGATAAGTTGCCCTGTTCGTCGGCTTCACGGAATGAGCCATAATTTACAAATTGCATAGCTGCCGCAAAAGAACCAATGTTATCGTAATGGCGCGAATAAGCTGCGTATCCATAACGTATGTCGGCTATATAATCAATATAATTAACCGAAATGCTGTTGTGCATACCCGGCATTAAAGTAGCCGGGTTATAATAGGTTAAACTGAGTTCCGAATTGTCAACTAATCCTACCTGATTGCCCCCCAGTGCGTTAACCCTGGCTGACGATGAGAGGTTTAAAAAATCGTAGGTTGATCCGCCACCAAACTGGGCGAAACCATTAAATGCGATTATAAAAAACAGTATGGTATATATGAGTCGGTTCATTGCTTTTGTTTACCAATAAACGCCAAAGATAATTTTTTATTATAAACTGTTAAACCCCTTTTCCCTATCAATTAAAATTTCTGGTGGAACTAATCATTTTAGCGGGTTTGTAAAAGTAGAAAACCCGAAAGGGTTAAATGTTAATCACCTCCGGTAAAACCGGGGGATTGGAACGAAACCTCAGGCCTTGACCCCGGAGCAGGTAGAATATCAGGAACTTACAACGGAGCATGCTCCGTTGTGGCTTTTTATACCAGCGATATAACACAGGGGAGCATGCTCCCCTGCCCAATCGAGACACCACACAGACATGAAAACCACGAAGCATGCTCCGCTGCCTGTCCTTAATAAAAATGAGATTGTTGCAAACCATAAGAAAGCAACAATCTCATTTTATCAGTAAAAAGCTTAAAAAAGAATTGGTTATTAATTATATAATTTGTCCAATCCTGAATAAAAAGTAGTGTAATTATCGAATGTCCTTGTTGTTCAATGATTTTATATATTCCATTAAGTATT
>JAGYOI010000248.1 GCA_018399395.1 Prolixibacteraceae bacterium | reverse complement strand
GCGAAACAATTGAAGAAGCACGTGAAAATTTAAAAGAAGCCCTAAGCATGGTTCTTAAAGCAAATAAGGAATTAGCTGAAAAAAATCTTCATTCAAATAAAAAAAGCATTAAGGAAAAGATGAATCTTACTGCATGAAACGTTTCTATATGCGAAAAACTGCACTTGTAACCGGAGCCACCGGACTTGTTGGCCAAAATATTATTGATCAGCTTATAAACGACAACCGTTATAACAAGGTAATCATCGTTAGCCGCCGTGCTGCACCTTTTTCGCACCCTAAAATTGAACAAATCACCATCAATTTTGACAAGCTGTCTGAACTAATGTTTAAGGACGCTGTTGACGAGTGTTATTGTGCACTGGGCACAACACAGAAAAAATCGGGCAAAAAAGGCTTTTTCAAGGTTGATTTTGAATATGTGAAAGCAACGGCTGGTTTATGTGGAATTAATAACATCCCAAAATTTTCGGTAGTAAGCTCAAATGGTGCCAACCCAAAATCTACCTTTCTTTACATGCGTACTAAAGGGCAAATGGAAGAAGCCGTTAAAAGTTCAGGCATTAAACAAATAACGATTGTGCGTCCGTCATTAATAACCGGCAAACGCGATGAGTTCAGGTTTGGCGAATCGGCAGGCTACTACCTTTACAAATTATTTCAACCCTTCATGCTTGGAAAATTCAGGAAATTACGCCCCATAAGTGCCGAAAAAATTGCCCGCTGCATGATTGAACTCAATCAGCAGGATTGGCAGGCTACCCGTATTATTGAATCGGATGAGATAGCCATGTATTAAAAACACATTAAGTAGAGGCTATACGATTCAACAAAATCGCATAACACCCCTGCATCTTTCAAAAAAAAACTATTTTTGCACCAAAATAAAAACAGTTCTTTAACAATGATCAGCAGAAGAATCATCAGAATCAAAGCAATGCAGTCGTTGTATGCTTTTCATACATCGCCCGACCAAACCATTAAACAGGCCGAAAAAGAGTTATTTCACAGTATTAACCGGACGTACGACTTATATCACCTGCTGTTACAGTTGCTTGTAGAAGTTCATAAATATGCCGGAGAACGAATTGATTCAGCTAAACAAAAGAACTTTCCTACCGAGGAAGAGTTGAACCCAAATACTAAATTCATCAATAACGGGATTATCGTCAGTTTGTCAAACAACACCCACCTGTTTGAATATGTTGACTCGAAGAAGGTTAACTGGATTGAAAATTATACTTTCATTAAAAAAATATACCACAAACTTATCGAGTCGGAGTATTACGCTAAATACATGTCGACCCGTGAAAACACGCTTAAAGAAGACCGTGAATTGGTTGAGTATTTTTATGCTGTGGTTTTAACTGAATCGGACGAGTTGTTCCAATTATTAGAAGAGCAAAGTATTTACTGGAACGATGATATTGAATTTGTCATCAGTATGATCATCCGAACGCTTAGTAAGTTTAAAGCAAATTCGCCGGAGTTTAAAAGCCTGATGCCACTGTTCAAAGATCAGGAAGATGAGGATTTTACAAAAGAACTTATCCGCAAATCAATTGTGAACTCAAACGAATATCGCGAGATTATAAAGAAACACCTGAAAAACTGGGAACTCGACCGTGTTGCTTTTATTGATGTATTGATTATGGAAATGGCCATTTGCGAATTCCTGAATTTCCCTTCAGTCCCTACAAAAGTGTCGCTTAACGAATACATTGACCTGGCACGGTATTATAGCACCATAAAAAGCCGTACATTTATCAATGGTATTCTCGATAAAATATTAAAATCGCTGAAAGAAGAAGGAAAAATAAAAAAAGAAGGACGTGGCCTTATTGAAGAAACCCAGATAACTAAAAAACGATCAAAGTAATTAAATCTCATGTCTAAAGTCTAACAATCTATTAATTTTAAGTTTGTAGTTCAATAATAATTGCATAATTTTGAGAAGTTATTTCTAACAGATATAAATAAAAACAGATAACAATAATTAAATTGATAAAAAGATGAACTATTTCAATTACATTTTAATGGCACAACCTGCCGATGGAGGTGATGCCAACCCACTGGGAATGTTCCTGCCACTTATCGCCATACTGGTAATATTCTGGTTATTCATGATTCGTCCGCAAGCTAAAAAGCAAAAAGAGCTGCGTAAATTTCGCGAATCACTACAAAAAGGGGATAAAGTAGTCACAACTGGTGGCATTTACGGAAAAGTAACCAGTTTAAAAGATAACGCTGTTGTTTTACAAGTTGACGAAGACACAAAACTCACTGTTGACAAAAACAGCATCATTAAAGACCCAACCGACATACAACAAGGGCAAAGATAATTTTTAAAAAGAAGGGTGATGCCCTTCTTTTTTTGTCTATATATTTTCCTTTCCCAAACAAATTATCGAATTAACAGACACCAGGTATCTGTTCAAATTATTACCTTTAGCCTTTAAAACAGAACAACAGTGCTAAAGAACCTATATCTGAACATAAAACATTACATTGTAAACCTTAATCTGAAAAAAGACAGGCGACCGGTTACTTTTCTAATCTGTCTGATTATTGCTACAGCATTATGGTTTGCCAATGCATTAGGGAAAAAATACGAAACCAATGTCTCGATGCCCATTCAATATACCGGGCTACCATCAAATAAAGCTCTTATAGCAAACCCGCCATCTTCAATTTCGGTAAGGATGGAAGCTTATGGCTACACGTTGCTCCGACATAAGATAAACCTTACAATCAATCCTATTAATTTCAATTTTAGTGCTTTCACCAATAATGAATCATTATCGGAAGGCACCCAAAACCTGAAAATAGCGACCAACCAATACATCCCCCAAATTTCAAAACAAGTAAGTTCAGAAATTACAATTACTGAAATATCGCCCGATACGTTGACTTTCAGTTTTGACGATATCATTTCAAAAAAAGTAATTGTAAAAGCGAACCTCGATTTATCTTTTGAAAATCAATATTTTTTGCTTGACCCGGTTCGTTTCACACCCGACTCTGTTAAAATTACAGGCCCCGAAAGTATTGTTGATACCATAACATCAATTTCAACCAAACACGAGAATTTCAGAAACCTGAATACGAATGTAGTTCAAAATATTTCGCTCGAAAACATCCCCGGAGTTGATGTTTCCACCAAACGGGTTGAGCTCAACATCCCGGTATCGCTATACACTGAATATACCGATAAAGTGAAGTTACAAAAGCTCAATGTGCCCGATAGCTTAAACCTTGTAACATTCCCGGGTTACGTAAATATAAATTGTATAAT
>JAGYOI010000247.1 GCA_018399395.1 Prolixibacteraceae bacterium | reverse complement strand
AGAAAGAATTGCGGGTTTCACTAAACTCTGGCAAAACAACTTCTTTCAGGAAAACAAACTGTTCATTTTCGCGAAAAAACTCAGTTTTGTGAGTGGTAAGTTCATCAATCATGCATTGTTGTTCTCCCGATCTTTTACCTTCTACTGACAGTGCATACTCGATGTACTCGGGAAAAGTATTTATACCGGTGGCTTTTAATCTTTTAATAAGCCTCGAATTAACCATTACAATTTTTATGGGTGCTAATTTGACCCCCAAATTATCGCGCATAAACTCCTGAATTCTTTTAAATTCTTGTTCTTGGAGTTTTTGGCTGTAAATGCTCGCAGTTGCAGTATAATCCACTTAAATCGTTTAAAAAAATAAAAATCTATTCCAATTCAAAATTCTCGGCACGCAGCTCAACAATTTCATCAACCGAGAATATCTTATCAGCATTTAATAACAAGACGAAATCATCGTTAATTTTTAAAACACCGTTAAGAAACTCCGTTTTTGATTGTTTTCCAACAGTGGGAAGTTTCATGACATCGGCATCATTGTATTTAACAACTTCATTTACATTATCGACCAATGCACCCAATTTAATCTCCTCGTCTTCCGAGGTGATATTAATAACCAATATGCAGGTTGAACTTGTAATTTCGGCCTTTTCCATTCCGAATTTTATCCTTGTATCAACTAAAGGAATAACTTCACCCCTTAAATTGAATACGCCCAGCATATACTCAGGTGCTTTAGGAACCTCGGTTACTTCCTGGTATTCCAATATTTTTTCAACATGCTCAACATTAAGGGCAAAATTCTCTTTATCGAGAGAAAAAGTCAGATAAGTTTGGTATAACTCTTCCATATCTTTATTATTTATTTTTTCGAAAATTCGGTTACAATTTTATTTACATCTAATACTAAAGCTACTGTTCCATCACCCAATATTGTACCACCAGATATAAAATTTTGTTTTTTATAATGTTTACCCAGTGGTTTCAACACGGTTTGATTTTCACCAATTACACTGTCAACAATCAATGCCACTTGTTCATTTTCGAATGAAACAATTACCATTTCCCGCCGATCGGGCACTTTACCTCCAATCTCAAAATCAGCACGCAAATCAAAATAAGGAACATGAACCCCGTCTATATCAATCACCTGACTTAACATCGACTCACTTTTTAGTTTGTCGAGGGCAATTATTTTATCAACCTGGATGAGTGGTATAATAAAGTTACGTTCATCGATATGTACCTGTAAACCATCAATAATTGAAAGGGTTAGCGGTAATTTAACAATGAAGGTTGTCCCCCTGCCTTTTTCAGTATCTATTTCAATGGTTCCCCGTATGTCGGCAATATTGCGTTTCACAACATCGAGGCCTACACCCCGGCCTGAAACATTTGATATTTTCTTTGCTGACGAAAAACCGGGCAGGAATATCAAGTTCAGAATATCTTTATCGCTAATATTTTGATCGGGCGTTAATATTCCCCTTTCTATGGCAATTTCACGTATTACCTCATAATCGATACCTTTACCATCATCTGTTATTTTTATTATAACATTATTGCTTTGATGGTATATTTTCATTTGTATGTTACCGGCTTCGGGCTTACCGGCTGCTTTACGTTCTTCAGCATCTTCAATACCATGGTCGACACAATTTCGAAGAATGTGCATAACCGGATCTGACAGTTGTTCAATAATTTTTTTGTCGAGCACCGTATCTTCACCCTCGGTAATGAAATCAACTTTTTTGTCGAGTTGAAGCGACAAGTCGTGCACCAAACGCTTGTAACGGGTAATAGTAACGCCAAACGGAACAAGCGATATCGTGAATGCATTGTCGCGTAATTGTCGCGAGAAAGAACCATATTTCTCAGCAACATTATTCAGCCGTTCATCCCCAATTTCATCCGACAACAAATTTAAACGGGCCTGCAGGGTAACCATTTCGCTCACCAGGTTCATCAACTGGTCAATTTTATCGGTAGAAACCCTGATGCTGCTAATGACCTTGCTGCTCTTTTGGCTGTCGTTGTCAGATTTTTGCGCCTGAACTCGCGAAATTTGTTTCTCTTCGGCTATTTGTTTCTCAATTATATCTGAATATTCTTTAACCAGGTCAAATATTTTAACCTCTGGCATTTTAAAGAGTTGGTCTTTCTGTTTTTCAAGTGTTTCCCTAAAACCTTCTACTGAAAACAAATCACCTTCGCATAATTTTTCTATGGTAAGCGAAAACGATTCGTTGGCCCACTCAAAAACATTTTCAATTGACTCAACTGGTTGTGTGCTTGATAAAAACACAATCCATTCGACCTTTTTATTAACCTTCGAGAAGTTATTTAAACTTACTTTATCTGAGTAAGAAGAAAAAGCCAGGCTCTCTCCCATCAACGTGAGCTCTTCAATTAAAAATTTAGGATGCTCAAGATCGGCCGGGATCGTATCCTCAGGAACAACTTTAATAAAAAAGGAAGACACTACACGAGGTTCATTCTTGCTTTTCTTTATTTCTGCTGTTCGAAATTGCTCCTGAGGGGAAGCATTTATATCGTATTGTTCGATTTTACGACATAAATTAGCAAAACGTACTTTCTCGTCATCATCCAGATTTTCGTTTGTTGCCAGTAAAGTTTTTAAAACATCAATAGTCTCGAGTGAAATATCTTTCAACTCGGAGGTAAAATCAATATTCCCTGCCCGAACTTTGTCGTAAATGTCTTCTAAATCGTGAGTAAGCTCAAGCACTTTATCAAAACCAAGCATTCCACCACTACCTTTAATGGTATGGACACTCCTGAATATTTGATCAATCGTTTCTGAGTCAACCGAGTCAACCTCGGCAGATAATAAAATATCTTCCAACTCATTAATCAAGTCTCGGGTTTCTTCAACAAAACTCCCCCTTAGTTGATCAATTGTTTCTGCCATTTTTCTTTATTTAAGTTCCCCTGAAATGAAGGATATTATTAGTTTACAATTTTAATAAAGATAAAAATATAAATGAAATATAACCAGTTTTATTTATCCTTTCCAAAATAAGGCGTTAAAATACATGATTTAGATTTTTAAAAAAAATAAATCTGATGGTTTTGTTGTTTCCATCATTTATTAAGTTTTCAACAAAGATACCATTTTAACTTATCTTGATTTACCAATTCCACCGATCAAGAAATTTCTTAATATATTTGCAGCTGATTATGAACAGCGAACAAATTTTACAAAAATACTCAAGCCACACGGCTTTATCCGAAATTATTAAGTTTCTGAAAAACGATAAACCGGGGCGCATCCATTTAAAAGGGTTAGCGGGCTCAT
>JAGYOI010000246.1 GCA_018399395.1 Prolixibacteraceae bacterium | reverse complement strand
TAAAAATAACACTTATTTTCAGTTTTTAAAATAAATTTTGAAAAGTTTATCAAATAAATTATAAGATATTTTAACATTTCAAACTCTAAAATAAATCTTCCTTTCCGTTTTTTTATTTTTAAAAGTAAAAAATACTTTTAAATTTGTAACTGATTTATTAACAAGATTAAAATGTATAATCACACAAAGCAATTATTGTCAGTTGATTGCATTATTTTTGGATACGAGAATGATGACTTAAAGCTATTGCTTTTTGAACGATGGATTGAACCTGCCAAAGGACAACTTTCCTTGTTAGGGGGATGGGTAAACGATGATGAATCGGTTAATGAAGCCGCAAGGCGTGTATTACAAATGATAACAGGGCTTAAAGATGTTTTCATGGAACAAGTTGATATTTTTTCAGATGTAAACCGTGATCCGGGTGGCAGGGTGGTCAGCATCGCTTACTACGCGTTAATTAACATCGAAGAGCAGAATAAAAAGCTTGTGCAAGAACATGGAGCTACCTGGGTTTCATTACATAAAATGCCTGATTTGATATTTGACCATAACCTAATGGTAGAAAAAGCGCTGGAGAAACTTCGTTTTAAAGCTAGTTATGAACTTATTGGCGAACAACTTTTACCTGAAAAATTTACAATGCTACAATTACGCAAACTCTATAATGCTATCTATCAAAAAGAATTTGATCCTGGAAATTTTCGCAAAAAGGTTTTATCGCTTAACGTTTTAGAACAATTAAATATAAAAGACACTTCTAAATCAAAAAAAGGTGCTTATTATTATCGCTTTTTGTCTCAACAAGAGCTATTAAGCAGCAACGAACGAATATTTAAAGTACAATTTAACCGATAAATAGTTAACAAACTTAAATAATTAAATATAATGGAAAAATTTGAGTTTACTGAACATTCCCATCGACGTTATAACCCCCTGACTGGAGATTGGATTTTGGTTTCTCCACACAGGACAAAGAGACCATGGCAAGGAAAAGTTGAGAAAGTAAATCAGGAAAAAAGACCTGAATATGACCCAAAATGTTATTTATGCCCGGGAAATGAGAGGGCCGGCGGCAAAACAAACCCTGATTATAAAGACACATTTGTTTTTCAAAATGACTTTAGTGCTCTGCTACCTGAAGTTCCTGAGGGTGAATTTACAAAAGGTGAACTTTTCAGGGCTAAAAGTGAACAAGGAATTTGTAAAGTAATATGCTTTTCTCCACGCCATGATTTAACAATCCCCGAGATGGATGTTAAAAGCATCAGGAAAGTTGTTGACTTGTGGACTAAAGAATACGAAGAAATTGGTAAGCTCGATTATATTAAGCATGTTCAAATATTCGAGAACAAAGGGGATATCATGGGGTGCAGCAATCCTCATCCACACGGGCAGATATGGGGACAAGAATCTATCCCGACTGAGCCCGCAAAGGAATTGGCAAAGCAAGCTGAATATTATAAAAAGCATGGTAAAACCTTACTTGGCGATTATCTTGAACAAGAAATTGAATCAGGCGAACGCATTTTAGTTGAAAATGATTATTTTGTAGCTCTGGTTCCTTTTTGGGCTACCTGGCCGTATGAGGCAATGATATTAAGTAAAAGAGCCGTAGGCAGCTTAACCGGGTTATCAGATGAAGAGCGTAACGGGTTAGCTGATTGCTACAAAAAACTAACGGTAATGTATGACAACCTATTTGAAACATCATTCCCTTATTCAGCTGGATTACACCAGGCTCCAACCGATGGAAATGATCATCCGGAATGGCATCTTCACATGCATTTTTATCCACCATTATTGCGCTCTGCAACCGTGAAAAAATTCATGGTTGGATACGAGATGATGGCCAACCCACAGCGTGATATTACCGCTGAACAAAGTGCTGAAAAACTCAGAAGCTTATCTAAAATACATTATAAATTAAACCAATAGAAATTAACAATAAAAACTTATAAGAATATGGCAAAGATTGAAAATCTTCTCCAAAAAATAAATGGAGGAAACAACGAAACTTTTAAAAAACTTTATGGTAACGACCAAAGCGTTCTTAAAGAACAAGCTACACGCTATGAATCGCTCATGAACGATTTTAAATCAACATTCAACAATGATGATGTTGATTTGTTTAGCTCGCCCGGGCGTACCGAAATTGGAGGCAACCATACCGACCACAACCACGGACGGGTTTTAGCCGGTGCTGTTAACCTTGATAACATTGCCGTTGCAGCAAAAAACAACACCAACACAATACGTATTAAATCAGTTGGTTATCCTGAATTCGAGGTTGAATTAACAGACATGAAACCAGATGAAAAAGAGTTTTACACTTCTTCTTCATTAGTTAAAGGCATTGCATCAAAGATGAAAGAAAACGGCTACGAAATTGGTGGCTTTGATGCATGTGTTGAAGGTCGTGTGCCAAAAGGTTCGGGACTTAGTTCTTCTGCCTCATTCGAGGTATTGATCGGTGCAATTATCAGCAACTTGTTTAATGATGGCAAAATGGATGCAGTTGAAAATGCCATTATTGGTCAATGGTCTGAAAACAACTTTTTTGGAAAACCTTGTGGTTTAATGGATCAAACAGCCTGCTCGGTTGGAGGCTTAATCACAATCGACTTTGAAGATCCGGCCAATCCAATTGTAAAAGAGGTAGATTTTGATTTTGTTTCAACAGGCTTTTCATTGGTAATTACCGATGTTGGCGGCGGCCACGATGATGCAGCATCACAAGCTGAATATGCATCACTGCCAACCGAAATGAAAGCAGTTGCCTCAGAACTGGGTGCCAATGTTTTGCGCGAAGTAAGCATGGAACAAATCGTTGAAAAAATGCCTGAAATAAGGAAAAAAACCGGTGACCGTGCATTGTTGCGCGCCTACCACTTCCAGGGAGATAATGCACGTGTTGTAAAACAGGTTGAGGCCCTTGAGAATAACGACTTTAAGGCATTTCTTGACATGGTGGTTGAATCAGGCTATAGTTCTTACATGTACAACCAAAATATTTTTGATGTAGTACATAAAGATGAACAGGTAGTTTCACTTGCACTGGCACTTAGCGAAATGGTACTTAAAGGGAAAGGTGCATGGCGTGTTCATGGTGGCGGATTTGGCGGTACTATCCAGGCATTTGTACCACAAGATAAACTCTATGAATATGTAAAAACCCTTGAACATGTTTATGGTGAAGGAAAATGCCATACCTTGTTTATAAGGCCCGAGGGTTCTGTTAAACTTGAATTGTAATAAATGAGTCTGCTTCATACTACATAAATAATTCACTGAGTATAAAATAAATAATTAAAATTAAATATACTACTGG
>JAGYOI010000245.1 GCA_018399395.1 Prolixibacteraceae bacterium | reverse complement strand
AATCGCTCACCAGTGATGATTCGTTAAGGATATCATCATTCGAATAGTCAGAGCCCATCCAGCCCTGCGACATCATTGAAGGTGGAAGCTTGATGAGCCGTTGTATGGTCGGGTTCCAGTTCCACATGTTGTCGCCGCTCTTCAGAAAGGTTTGTCCTTTTTCTTTCGCAGGGGCGGTGATTAGGGTTAACGACTTTTCCGATTCTTGCACCCAGTTTTTAAATTCTATCTCGCGGGTGTAGGCCGGGCGAACGATGGTCATGACCATTTCGCTGTAGCTCGATTTTTCACCGTTAAATTTTTCTTCGGCATTACGTACAATTTCTTTGGCATCCTGCCCTGAAGTTGTTATTGATAACGAAATAAGGATAATGATGATAGCTTGTTTCATAGCTGGTTGTTATTGATTCTTTATTTGGTATTTATCGATTATATGATTTACAACATCGTTAACCGGAAACATATCAGGGTTGATAATATAGTCAAACGATAATCCATCAAGCATAGCCCCGAATGTTAAAGCTTCAGTCCGTGGATTTTTGATGTTTCTTTTTTTAAAGAAATCTTCTAAAATAGAAATGAGCATATCGTACCAAACTTTTACGCGGGGTTCAATAAGGGGGGCAATTGATATCTGGAGCATTAGGCTGAAATATAATTTCCAGAATGAACGTCGTGAATCCAGTATCTTAAATAACGAATGAAGGAAATATTCAAATTCTTCATCTGTAAGAATATTGTCTTTGTTCAAATCGAAGTTATCGATGAGTTCGTTGAACCCGTTGTCGATGATATTTGTGAGAAGCTCCTCTTTGCTCTCAAAATAGTTATAAAGCAGCCCTTTCGACATGTTGGCTTTTTTTGCGATTTGGGATATGGGCGTTGCATGGTACCCGTTTTGGGCAAAAAGTTCGAGTGCCGTTTCGCAAATAACAAGTTTTTTTTCTTTTCTGATTTGTTCATATTGTTCCGGGGTACGTGGCATTATTTTTCAATTTTAATGATATAGAGTAAGAATAGTTCGTTGATGCGTTATAAGATCCAGTCCATGAATTGTTTATGTCTCGTTAGTGTGTTTATTTAAAAATTCTCACATTTAGTGTATTTCAAACAAGTCTATTGTCTCACGTCTAAAATCTCATGATCTATTGGAATGAACGAACAGTCAAAGAATGACTGAACGATTGGTCAAAGATAAGATGTAAAAATATAATTTCAAAATATAAGTTGCCAATTTTAAGAAAATGCAATTAAGGTATGCCTGATAACCTGAATTTGGTCGATGGGGATATAATTCTCTACTTTTGCAACAAAATAAGCATGGCAGGCAACATTGTTTGGTTTCAACTGTTGCTCTTATTTTTAATACAGTAAGATTTATGAAGGTGAATTTAAAAACAACACCATTTCCGTTTAAAGTAGATAAGTTTCCGTTTTTCTACGGTTGGGTGATTCTGATTGTTGGTACAATTGGAGTATTAATGAGTGTACCGGGTCAAACCGTTGGGGTTTCGGTTTTTACCGATTACTTGATTGATGCCCTGAAAATTGAACGCACGTCATTAAGCCTTGCTTATCTTTTAGGTACTGTTGCCAGTGGTTTTATGATTACCCGTGCCGGGAAGTATTACGATAAATACGGGGCCAGGGTTATGGCTATGGTTGCCGGGTTTATGCTGGGGCTAATGGCCATTGGGCTGACCAAAGTAGATGGGATGGTAGATGTTGTTTCCGGTCTTCTGCAGAATGTAAACCGCGAAATAATTGCTGTTGTTTTTTTAATTGTTGGCTTTTGGGGGATACGTTTCTTCGGCCAGGGGATTCTTACTATGGTTAGCCGTAACATGGTGATGAAATGGTTTGAGAAGCACCGCGGACTGGCCAATGCCCTTATGGGGGTTTTTATTTCTTTTGGTTTTTCCTATTCGCCCCGCTTGCTCAACGATATTATTGAAATTGACGGCTGGCGCTCGGCCTGGGGGATTATTGGGGCATTTGTTGGCGTTGTATTTGTGGTTTTCGCATTTATATTTTTCCGCGATAATGCACGCGATTCCGGTGTAGAGCCCGATGGCAAACTTGGACGGGTAAAAAGTAAATTATTTTCGAGGCCTGCAGCCAAAGAAAAGGAATTTACCTTGAAACAAGCCTTGAAAAAGTATTCGTTTTGGGTCTTTAATATTTCAATTGCATTGAATGCGCTTTTTGTAACCGCTTTTACATTTCATGTGGTTTCGATATTTGGCGAGGCAGATTATAGCAGGGAAACAGCCATAGCCGTTTTTCTGCCTGCATCGTTTATTGCAGTTGGGTTCAATTTTATTGGCGGCTGGATTAGCGATTACATAAAATTAAAATACCTTTTGATGATAAATATGGCAGGGGTAGTTATAGCCGGAGTTGCCATGATTCATCTCAAATCGTTCGGTTCTGCATATTACCTTCTCATAGTAGGTTATGGAATTATGAGTGGCTTGTTTAGTGTGCTGAATACAGTTACCTGGCCAAGGTTTTTCGGGGTGAAGCACCTGGGTGCTATTTCGGGGTATTCAATGAGCTGGACGGTTATTGCCAGTGCTCTGGGTCCTTACTTGTTTAGCTTATCGCTTAAATACAGCGGAACATATACCATCGGAATATCAGTGGGCATGGTGATAGCCGCAGTGCTTTTTGTGATGGCCTTCAAGGCCAATAATGTTGAGGTTGAATAAAGATGATTATATGCCCCGTTCCTGCGGAGCCTCTAAGAGGACAACAGGTTCTCAACCTATTTTTTGACAAAGATGTTTTGAGCCCCCCTTAGAAAAAGGTGTTCTTTTTAAAGTGCTGAAGTTCCCGGGTGCGGTAAGGGGAGAACAGGTTTTTAACATGTTTAACACGAAATATTTTAATATCGAATAATCAATATCCAATTTTCACTTTGCGTCTTCGCGCCTCTGCGGTTTTATGTTTGTTTCCCTTTTCGGGGGCTAGGGGGCTTTTTTATCCACAGATTCCACAGATTAACACAGATTTGTATTGCCTTGCGGCAATTAATGATTCTGGCAAACCAGTTACTGTCATTCAGCAACTTTTTTAAAACCTTTGATAGAAAGCAAAAGTTCCAATAAAAGAAATTAGTAACATCGAAGTTTCGGATATGAATTGCCGTTAGTTTCAACTGACGGAAAGATGCTAATATCATACATATTACGAAAACAAAAGTCTATTGTCTCATGTCTGAAATCTAACGATCTATTCTTAGAACAATCCAACTTTAAAAGTTAGTCCTGCCGAATAGCTTCTGAGCGCATCCTTCGAAACATTTTCAATGTCGATGTCGCTAGTGTACCGGTA
>JAGYOI010000244.1 GCA_018399395.1 Prolixibacteraceae bacterium | reverse complement strand
TTGCGGGTTGCGGTAAGGGGAGCACAGATTTTTAATCTGTGTTTTTTGCCATCATCCTCTTTTCACCACCGATTTTACTTTGCCTTTATAAAAAACGTTTTCAATGGTATCGCCTTCATCGAGTTGCGATGCGTTTTTTATGGCTTTGCCATTCTTCATGGTAATGCTGAACCCTCTTTTCATGATGTTTTTGGGGTCGATAAGCTTATTGTTTCTTTCGAGCCAATCAATTTTATGAAGTTCATTTTCGAAAGTACGTGCCGATAAATGTTTGAGTTTTTGTTTTTTTTCTGTCAGGTTTTGCAAGGCATTTCGGTTTGTCATCTTGTTTAGATATACCGTTTCGGATGTAAGTTCTTGCAAGATGTTTTTTGCATCTTTAATATTTGAAGATGCAATGTTTTTAAGTTTTTCGGCATGATTGGACAACACGAATTTTTCTTGTTCAATGATGTCGCCAATTAATGGTTTTACGCGGTTTCCCAAATTTCCGAGCCTGTAAAGGTTTCGATCGATATTTGATTTTATCAAGGGCTTGAATAAGCGGGTCGCATCTTCAACGCGTTGCTTTTCGCGACTTAGAAGCTCATTCACCTCGTTGATGAAAAGTTGTTCCAATTCATTAACGTTATCTTCTGCACTTTCCATTCTTTCAATAAGGAACTCGGCAACAGCGGTGGGGGTTTTAAGTTTCTGAAATGCGACCATATCGGCTACCGATTCATCTTTTTCGTGACCAATACCGGTTAAAACCGGCATGGGGAATTGGGCAATATGTGCTGCCAGATTATAATCGTCGAAACAGCTGAGGTCCATCTGCGAACCTCCACCACGAATGATTACCACCACATCAAATAAATCTTCGTAGGCGTAAACAAAATCAAGTGCCCCGGTAATGGATGCAGAGCAATCGTTTCCTTGCATGGTAGCTTCGAACAGTTTGGTGTAAAACTGAAAGCCCGAACGATTGGCGTTGAGCTGGTTCATGAAATCCTCGTACCCGGCTGCTGTTGGTGATGAAATGATGGCAATGCGCGAGGGGATATCGGGGAATTCAAGCTCGCGGTTCATTTCGATAATACCTTCTTCGGTGAGCCTGTCGATAACCTGTTGCCGTTTGCGGGCCATATCGCCAAGCGTGTAAGCGGGGTCAATATCTTTAATGTTCAGGCTTAACCCGTAAACATTGTGAAATTCAACGGTAACCGAAACCAGTACGTTAATACCAGATGTTAATGCTTGTCCGGTAGTGGTTTCAAAATAAGGTTTGATAAAACGGAACTGCCATGCCCAGATGGTTGCCCTTGAACGTGCCAGTATGGTGTCGGTTTGTTTGTCTTTTTCAACCAGCTCGATGTAGCAATGCCCGTTGCGGTTTACCTTGAGTTCACCAATTTCGGCGGTAACCCATATTTGGTCGGGAAACGAGAGCTGAAGGTTTTCCTGTATTAACGAGTTTAATTCCTGAAGTGTTATCTGATTGTCCAAAAGCTTATTCTTTTATAAGTTTTACAGTGCTTCGTTTGTCTTTACCCTTCAAAATTGCAAAATACATTCCTTTTGGCAAATTTATTAATGCATCAGATGAAAATTCTTTTTGATTGTTCGTTTTTGTCAGGGTTAAAACTTTCACACCCTTGTTGTTGTATAGGTCGATGGAAGTAGTTTCATTATCATTGATTAATAAATATGATGAAAAAGGATTGGGATAAAGGGGTTCATTTCTTTCGAGCTTAGCTGAAATGGAACCTTCGCCTTTAAATAAGCTTGAAAAATCAGGAATTCCGTATCCGGTTTTTACGTTGTGCTCAGGATACAAATCGCCGCTTTCGCGAATGATTTCAATGATTTCAGAAGCTGTTTTTTCAGAATAAATATCCACAAGACAAGCTGCCATTCCGGCAATAACAGGTGATGAAAACGAAGTGCCGCTGCTTTGAACGATATCGCCATACGGGTAGGCAACGGTTGTGCCCGAGCCCATTGCTGCGATGTCGGGCTTTGGGATATCTGCCCCGGCAAAACCTGCCGATGAAAAATAAACAGTATCGCGGTTGGCATTTACGGCCCCTACCGACAACACATTTTCAGCTTCGGAAGGTGCCGAGATGTACCGCCAGTTGTCGTTTCCCGAATTTCCTGCACTACAAACCACTACCATGCCTTTGTTAACAGCCAGGTTCGCGGCTTTTGAAATTCTGAGGGTGTTCCCGTCAAATTCATCGTATGTGTGGTTTAACAATGGGTCGTCGAATGTAGTGTAGCCCAGCGAAGTGTTTATCACATCGCAGCCCACGCTGTCGGCAAATTCGGCTGCTACAATCCAGTAATCTTCTTCCACTGGATATTCAGTTGGCGCATCTTCGGTACGTAACAGCCAGTATGAAGCCCCCGGGGCTGTGCCTACAAAACTGCCGGGTTGGTTGGCAGCCATAACCGATAATACGGCAGTACCGTGGTAATGACTATCATAAACATTACCCCCCGGGTTGACAAAATCGCGGGTGCCCAGAATGCCGTTTCGCGCATACAATGAATCAAAAACTTCGAGTGAGTCGGCATTTTTGAAGCCAGCATCAATTACAGCAATCCATGTGCCTTCACCAGTTGATTCTTCATGCACCAAATGACCGTTGAGCATGCTTACCTGATTGTATGATTCGCCATAGTGGTTTTGTACCAGACTGTCTTCATCCGAAAATTTATTAAAACTGCTTTTTAAGGGTTGGTTTTTACGGAGTTGAATGGTGTCGATAAACGAAGGGTATTTTAATGTTGAAACCAGGGCTGTGTCGGTGGTGGTTGCAATAGCCCCATTGAGCCACCGGCTGGTGTTTTTAACGTTCAGCCCAAGCGAGTTCAGGGAATCAGCAAAGGCAGGGTTAGCAGGCAGGTCGGTTGAATCAATCTCAACCCCCTGCCGGTTTCTTCTTTCGATAGAACGCTGCGATAAAAAAGTTTCAGGGTTATTGATAGAGAAGGGCGTGCCAGCTTTCGTGTTAAACTGCACCCAGTAATGAAGCTGGGCTTGTGATGCAGATGAAAGTAAAAATGAGCTGAATATGATGAGAAAAAGTCGTGCCATGGTTTAAATTTTTTTGATAAAGATATAAAACAACCTTGATAAGAATTTATAAAAATAGACATCTTTTTATTGATTATAGCAAATGGATATTTTATCGGTAGTTGTCTTTTTTCGTGATAAAAAATTATCTTTGCTAAGGGAATTAGTTATTTAACTAGAGTGTAAATGATGCTAACTTTATATTTTGTGGTGGAAAAAAATATATATCTTAAAAAACAAAACATTTTCAAATTATTTTTAAAAAAATAGCCCGAGCGTGAA
>JAGYOI010000243.1 GCA_018399395.1 Prolixibacteraceae bacterium | reverse complement strand
ATTATATGTGGAACTTTACTAATCCAAAATGGGGTCGTCTTTTTTGACGGCCCTTTTTACACCAAAGCTCGCTGAGAGCGCAGAGAAAAGCATTAAAAAACTCTGCGTCCTCTGCCTTTCTGGTGTGCTCCTTTTTTATTCAGGCAACAATGTTTTATAATGGTCGTACAGATCAAAAATACGGTTAACATAGTCTACCGGTTCTTGTCCCATTACATAACCGTAATAAACCACTTCGTCGTTGTAGTATTCAGGGTACATTAAGTTGAGCACGTATTCTTCAACGTTGCGGTCCCATAATGTGGGGATGCCCCCGTATTTTTCTGTTAGTCGCTGGGCATCTTTTACGTGAGAATAACCACAATTGTACGAAGCAAGGGTAAATTTAATCCGCTGTGTTGAGTCGGGAATTTCTTCCCAACGCTCCCACATTTGTTTTAAGTAAGTGGTTCCGGCTTTTACGTTTTGATTTGGGTCCCTGGGGTTGGTAACGCCCAATTCTTTTGCTGTACGTGGCATTAATTGCATCAGTCCAACGGCGCCTGCCCACGATTTTTCGTTTGGGTTAAAACGCGATTCATGAAAGATTAAAGAACTTAAGAAGCGCCAGTCCCAGTCGATGCGCTTGGCATGATGTTTTATTATGCTGTCGTACGGACTGATTTTCCCTGTTATTTCAGTGTAATAATCCGATGATATACGCTTTCGGTACGAGCGGCTGTTCTTAAAATATTTATTATAAATAACATAGTAGTCAACATCTTTCCGCATCTTTTTTACCCATTCATTAAGTGCTGATTGCAATTCTGGCGAATTTTTGCGCACGGCCCATGCTACGCGTTGCGAAAAACTAATGGGCGTTTCTACATCAAGGATTGGATAATGCGAGCTGTTCAGTTCGGCAATGTTGTTATCGGAAACGGTATATTTAATTTTCCCGTCAACCACCATTTTTATGGCTTTTTGTGTTGATAGCTCACCTGAAATGGTGTCGATATAAAAACCACCGCCAATTTCTTTTTGCAAATTGACCAAGCGGCTGTAGTAGGCTGAATTTCTTCTTACCGAAATGGTTTCACCAATCAATTCAATGGGGTCGCTTTTCAGTTCTTTTTGTATTTCGTGAAGCTTCATCTGTCGCCAGTTTGCAGGCTTGCGTTGCACTAAAACCTGATGTGTGAGGTACAGGTAATCCATAAACCTTACATATTCCATCCGGCGCTGTGTAACGGTGAGGCCGTGCGCTATAATATCACCTTCGCCCCGGTTTAGCATGTCAATTAATTCATTGATGTTGTGTGCCAAAACGATTTCAAGCTTTACATTTAGCTCTTCTGCAAGGCGTTGCAGTAATTCGTATTCATACCCCATGGGCTCACCTCTGTACAAAAAATACGATATACCGCTATATACCATAATTGCACGTAGTGTACTGTCCTTTTTGATTTCGGCAAGGTCGCGTGATATCAGGGGCTCCGAAATGGTAATGTAATCGGTTATGTCTTCACGTGGTTCTTCAACATTAACCATTTTTTCGGCACACGAGGCGAACAGCAATATGATCAAAAAAAATGCGAAATAGAAATGCTTCATCTGTTAGATTTTAAATGGAAGAGGAGAGGGTGATGTTAAACAAAAGGTGGCCATACAGTCTCAAATATACAAAAAAGATTTGAAAAGGATTACCATGCATAGAATATGCATCCATGATTAAAGAAACGCTTAACTTCTTAAAAACTATAAGTTGCTTATGACTATTGTCACTATTTAATTATATCTTTGCCAATTATTGATCTACATCATTTAAAAAGTACAAAATTCTTCGACATTGTTGATTTTTCTCATCTGAAGAATGAAAAACAACATGTAATTTGTCGTTGGATTTTCAAGTAAAATATCGAATTTCTAATCATAAATTAGTGTATAATGAAGAAGCACAATTTTTACGCCGGACCATCAATCTTGTCTGAGTTTACAAAAGAAGAAACGGCCAAGGCCGTAATGGATTTTGCCGGAACAGGGTTATCGGTCATGGAAGTGTCGCACCGTAGCAAAGAGTTTCAGGCTGTAATGGATGAAGCTGTTGCTTTGGTAAAAGAATTACTTGAAGTTCCCGAAGGTTATGAAGTTCTTTTCCTCCAGGGCGGGGCCAGTATGCAGTTTTGCATGGCACCTTTCAACCTGATGAAGAAAAAGGCTGCTTATCTCAACACTGGGGCATGGTCGAAAAAAGCCATCAAAGAAGCAAAATTCTTTGGTGAAGTTGTTGAAGTCGCCTCATCGGCCGATGCTAATTTTAACTACATCCCCAAGGGCTACAAAGTTCCTTCGGATGTTGATTATTTCCACTATACATCGAATAATACCATTTTTGGTACCGAGATTTTTGAAGATCCCGATGTAGATGTGCCATTGATTGCTGATATGTCATCTGATATCTTTAGCCGTCCGATTGATATTTCAAAATACGACTTGATTTATGCAGGGGCTCAGAAGAATCTGGCACCGGCAGGTGTGGCTTTGGTTATTGTAAAAAAAGATGCACTGGGCAAAGCCGGACGCGAAATACCAACCATGCTGAATTATCAGACACATGTAGATGGCGGTTCAATGTTTAATACGCCACCTTGTATAGCTGTTTATGCAGCATTGCAAACATTGAAATGGTATAAGCAACGTGGTGGTATTGCCGCTATGCAAAAAGATAATATTGAAAAAGCAAAAATATTGTACGACGAGCTCGACCGCAATAAATTATTTAATGCTGTTGTTCCTGACCCAGCCGACCGTTCGGTAATGAACATTTGTTTTGTGATGACTGAAGGCAAAGAGAATTTGCAAGACGATTTTCTTGCTTTTGCCGGAACAAAAGGAATAGTTGGTATTAAAGGACACCGCTCAGTAGGTGGCTTCAGGGCTTCAACTTATAATGCCCTGCCAAAGGAAAGCATTCAGGTACTCGTCGATGCGATGAAAGAATTCGAATCGAAACATTAAATGGATAAATCTTAACAAACAAAAACCAAACTCCGGCAAATAAAAATACTGTTTGGAATTTGGTTTTTGTTTTTTGGATTTACCTTAAAAACGAGTGTTATGGCCAACGTATTAATTGCAACCGAAAAACCATTTGCCGAAAAGGCAATTAGTCAGATTACCGCTGTTCTTGAACAAAACGGGTTTTCGTACCAGTTTCTCGAAAAGTATACTTCGAAAAATGAGCTGCTTGAAGCTGTTAAAGATGTTGATGCTTTAATTGTTCGCAGCGATAAGGTTGATGAAGAAGTTTTGAAGGCTGGCGAAAATCTTAAAATTGTTGTTAGGGCTGGTGCCGGTTACGACAATGTTGATGTTGGTGCA
>JAGYOI010000242.1 GCA_018399395.1 Prolixibacteraceae bacterium | reverse complement strand
GTGATGAAACGATGTCCGTTTTGCGGCCAAGATCTTGAACCAAATACAGATTACAAAGCATGTGTAACTGCCTTTGATTTGGTTGGAAATTCAAAAACTACAGAAAAATCTGTAACAACAGCACCTGGTAAGCCCACATACTTAAGGTTTTCTGACATAACTTATATTGGTGCAACTCTGTTATGGAATCCATCTGATGGAGCAACAGGATATAATGTATATCAAAAAATATCAGATTCAGTACCTATTAAGTTAAACGATTCACCAATTACTAGTAGCTCGTATAATTTAGAATATCTAGACCCATTTACAGAGTATACTTATTTTGTTAAGGCATTAAATGATGTTGGATTATCAGACAGGAGCAACAATGCTTCAGTTTCAACACTTGCACTACCAAAAATTGATGGTTCATCACTTCAATGTTCAGGTATTTATACATATACAGTTGAAGACTTAGTCGATGGATATGCAGTATCATGGAGCAGTAGTTCAAATTTGAATGAGCAGTCAACGTCCGGGGCTTCTGCAAATTATACTAAAATATCGGATGGTGCCGCATGGATTGGAGCTAATATTGTTGCTCCTAATGGTCGAGTGTTAGACCTTAAAAATAAAGATGTTTGGGTGGGTAAGCCACGGACTGTAATAGAAAGTATTGATAGTGAATATGACGATGAACCTGAGGTTCCGGGTTCATTCCCGGCTAATTCTGGTTCTGTAAGAATAAAAACTAATGCTTATGCATATATTAATTTCGGAGCAGAGATTCTAAAAGATGAAAATCTCCAATGGAATATAGATTATGTTCCAACAAACATTTGTAATATGATGCAGTTTGGTGATAATGTTACTTTATTAGGACTAAATCCTGGAATGTCCATGTTGGCGATGCAAGCTGAAAATCAATGCGGTGAAGGTTCTTTAGCTTTTGTAAGCGTAACTGTTTTTGATGAAGATAATTCTTCTCCTTTTTTATCTGTTTCACCTAATCCAACCACTAACTATATAGAGGTTAATATTGATGTCGATACTACAAATGGTGCTAAACAATTGATGAGTAAAAATAATAAGGCGTATGTGAGATTATACAATAATCGCTCGATTCCTGTTATTGATAAGGTTTTTTATAGTGAAAAATTTACATTAGATACTTCTACCTTGAAACAAGGTATTTATCAGCTTATATTGATTTATAATGGTGAAAAATACAATAAACAGGTTATTGTAAAGCATTAAAAAAAATAAAAAATAGCAAGTAAGTCTTGTACGGTATTGTTCAGGCAAACTTGCTATTTTTTTATGGTAAAGTTCAGCTCCTACTTAACATTATTCTTATATAAGATCTGCTTTTTGCTTTATAATTTCAATTAAAAGGTTCCTGTCCTTATAAACCATCTGAAATGTAAAATTCATGTTATGAACAGTTTGTTTATGAATATCTGATGCAAATGTTCGGTTCTTCGTTTTATTAGCGTTGCTTTTCTATGTTTCTTAAAAATAGATGCATAGGCGCTTTCGGCCATCTTTATGACATATAATTGTTGTATCCGTTTTTTTGATTCTACTTCAGCCTGCCAAAAGTTTCTAATTTTGTCTTTCGCAAATTTATAGCTAATAAAAAATACTTAAATAAAGATTATTCAAACATTAATCTTATGTCGTTAAACAGAAACATAGAGAATCTTCGTAAACGAAAGATTGAAGTTCAAAAGGGTGGTGGCGATAAAGCCATCGAAAAGCAGGCAGCCATGGGTAAACTTACAGCCCGTGAGCGGATTCTTGCCATCCTTGATGAAAATTCATTCCATGAATATGATATGTTCGTTGAGCATTTGGCCCGCGATTTCAACATGGAGAAAAAAGTATTGCACGGAGACGGTGTAATTACCGGAACCGGAACAATACATGGTTCGCCGGTATGTGTTTATGCACAGGATTTTACCGTGGCCGGTGGTTCGCTGGGACTGATGCATGCCCGCAAAATCACTAAAATAATGGACCACTCCCTGAAAATGAGGGTGCCGTTAATTGGTATCAACGACTCGGGCGGTGCCCGTATCCAGGAAGGGGTAAACTCACTTGCCGGTTATGGCGAAATTTTCTTTCGTAACACACTGGCATCGGGGGTAATCCCTCAGCTGTCGGTTATTTTAGGCCCTTGTGCCGGCGGAGCCGTTTATTCGCCAGCCCTTACCGATTTTGTGTTTGTGGTTGAAAACATCTCGAAAATGTTTATTACCGGCCCGGGCGTTATAAAAACTGTTCTAGGCGAGGAAATCACCATGGAAGAACTGGGAGGTGCACGTGTACATTGCGAAACGACTGGTAATGCCCATTTTTATGCAAAAAGTGAGCAGGAGTGTTTCGACCAGATTAAAAAACTGATTGAACTGATCCCGCGTAGTAATACAGAAAAGGCCAAAAAAGCCGAACCCAAAGAGCCACTTAAAGAGTATAATATTGAGAAGATTGTTCCCGACAACCCAAAACTCCCTTACGATATTAAAGATGTAATCCGCTCGATAACCGATGAGTCGGATTTCTTTGAAGTAATGGAGCTTTATGCACCCAATATTGTGATTGGGTTTGGTCGCTTAAATGGCGAAACCTGCGGTTTTGTGGCCAACCAGCCTAAATACCTTGCCGGTGTGCTCGATTGCGACAGCTCCGATAAAGCAGCACGTTTTATCCGTTATTGCGATTCGTTCAACATCCCGATTATTACCCTTGAAGATATGCCGGGCTACCTGCCGGGTGTCGATCAGGAACACATGGGTGTTATCCGTCATGGGGCCAAAATATTATATGCTTACAGTGAAGCCACTGTTCCAAAAATTACCGTAATTATTCGTAAAGCTTATGGTGGAGGTTATATTGCCATGAACTCGCGCCACCTGCGTGCCGACTTTGTGTTTGCATGGCCTACGGCCGAAATTGCCGTTATGGGGCCCGAAGGTGCTGCCAATATTGTATTCCGTAAAGAAATACAGGAAGCTGCCGACCCCGATGCAATGCGCAAGCAGAAAATTGAAGAATATAAAGAAAAATTTGCCAACCCGTTTGTGGCAGCAGCACAAGGATATATCGACGAAGTAATTGAGCCTGACCAAACGCGCTCGATGTTGCTTCATGCTTTAAGTGTAGCTGAAAATAAATCGGTTTCGATGCCGCGTAAAAAACACGGGATACCACCGTTTTAAAAATTAGCAACCGTTATGGAAAATATGGAAGAAAAAGATTACGGAGAATATCCTACCTTGTCAATCAGCAGTGGTTTGTATAAAACAGAGTTGACAAAAAGTTTTCGCGAACGAAAAAAGTGGGATGTTCCTAATCCGAAAATCATAAAATCAATTATCCCAGGTACTAT
>JAGYOI010000241.1 GCA_018399395.1 Prolixibacteraceae bacterium | reverse complement strand
GGCCGAATCAGATCCATATACTGGTACATACAAGAATTACTACGATAATTACCAGCTGAAAGTTGAAATGAAACTTCAGGATGGGAAAAAAGATGGTGAAACAAAATTGTATTTCGAGGATGGTACCCTGAAAGAAATTCGTTCATACAAAGACAATCAGATGCACGGCAAATGGGTAACATACAATAAAGATGGTGTTAAAGTAGCCGAGGCTGAATATGTAAACGGTAAGAAAAACGGTACATGGAAAGTATGGGACGATAATGGGACACTCCGCGTTATTATGACTTATAGCAAAGGAGAAAAAACCGGCAACTGGAAAATGTGGAACGAAGAAGGAACACTAACCGGCGAAACGAACTATAACTGATCGATTGATTTAAGGGGAAATAAAAAAACTGTTTCATCTCAGTGGTTTGATGAAGCAGTTTTTTTTGTTAGCCAGCATATTTTTTGTCCGTTCGTTTTTGTAACTTGTTGATTCCCTATAATGTTTTACAAAAACCAAAAACCATGAAGCCACTATTTTTTATCGTTGCAAAATTGCTGTTCCTGACCATTATTTCTAACGCGGTAAATCCCGTGTTACCCAACCAGTATTCGCCTTATCCTTCTACCGAAAAAAACAAAATTGATCAAACATCTGAAATTCCCCTTGAGTATGGCGTGTTATATAATGATGTGAGTTCAGGAAACTCACCGGTTGTTTTTACTTTCAGCGGAGCCGATGGCGATGTGATTCGAATTGGGGCTTCGTTTATGATGGCCGTTCTGGTAATTGAAAGTCCATCGGGTGAAGAGCTGTACAACGAAAATATTGAATCGTTGCCCGAAAGCAAGCTTATACTGGAGCTTACGCTTGCCGAAAGTGGTACTTATACCATTACATTTACACCACAGATGGGGTTTCTGCAATATATGCTGGCCATATACAAAGTTGAACCGATCGATGCATTGCCCTTAACTTTTGACGAAAATGTGAGTGCCAGCCTCAATACCTGGGACGTTGCTTATTACTCCTTTAACGCGGCTGATGGCGATGTGTTTGAGCTGAAATATGATGGTTTTACTGCCGGTGTTGAGATTTCTGTCATAACCCCTTCGGGCAATGAAATTATCTGTAACGATAATATTACTGACTTTCAGCTTGAACATACTCAGTCTTTGACTGAAAATGGATTGCATTATTTAAAAATCAATTCTGAGTTTTCAGGGATAATTGAGTATACACTTTTTGCAAATTTGAATAATTCTTCTCCGCAAACGACCATCCCGTATACACCCGGAACGGTTATCGAAACCGATATTCCACGAAAAGAGAAGCAGGTATTTACATTTGATGCCGAAGCCAGTCAAGAGCTTTTTGTTGCTGTTGAGCTTGATGCAATGATGTTAGAACTCAGATCTCCGTCTGGTGAGATATTGTTGTCTTCTGATAATTCATCTCTGTTTAGTATTCTCCATCGCTTGTTCGAACTTGTGTTATTGCCCGAAGATGGCACCTATGAGCTAATTATCTGGCACGATAATATGTATGAAACTGAAAGTTCGCTAATCATGTGTGCCACTATTTTGCCTGAACCTTTTCTGGTTGAAAAAGATTCAACTTATGAATTCACCCTGGAGCCCCTTGGTGTAATGACAGCAAATTACAAAGCATCGAAAGATGAGGTGGTAAGGCTGCGTTTCCCGTATGGCACTACTTTTATTTCTCCCGGTAACGATACACTCGCTATTTCGAGAGGTGAAATATTTGAACCCGCGCAAAGCGGGACTTACCGCTTGTTCCTTGAAAACTACAATAATGTATCAGCCAGTTTAGATATGTGGATACGCAGCATACAGCCTCCTGCCGAAGCACAACCTGTTGAAGTAGGCGAAACGGTTACCGAATCTATAAGCTTTTACGATACAAAAAGTATTAGCTATGAGGGGAATAAAAATGATACTATTTACATTCAGTGCAGCCTTACTGAATTTTTCTTAAACCCGGGGGCCGGTTCAATCAAATCGTCTGATGCCTGGCTATACATTGGTACACCTTCGGGTGATAAATCAAGAATAAAAGGAGATTCAAGGGGAATGCTGTACGAGCATGGTTATGGACTCACTTATTATTTTAAAAAGCGATACATTTTGCCCGAGACAGGCACCTATTATTTTACAGCCCTTATTGATAAACTTGTTTTGAAAAATCCTACAAAGGTAGATATGAGACTTGACCAAAGCGGGGCAAAAATTGAAATCCCTTTTAATACCGAATCAGACTATGAAATGCCGGGTGTTTATAGTTGTACTGTTCCTGAAGGATTAGAGAATTTGTATGTTGTTGTAAAGAAAAATAACTTTTTGGGGTACGATGCTACCTGGAGGGGGAGCGTGTCGCTGAATTATAATGATCAGGAGTGGCAGGATGTGGGTTTTTCAAATGAGCGGAATGATTTTATTTTTCAGGTTGAGAATCCCGAAGCTGGTGAATATACACTACCCATTTCGGCATTTGGTGATGACGAAATACGGGGAAGTATTTTGTTTACCAATCAACTTCCCAAACTTCGCTTGAACCAGTGGAATATGGGCATAGTAAGCCGTGCCTATGGTAGCGACTGGAAGGTTTTAACACTTGCCGACTCTCCTGATACCCTTTTTGTTGAGTCGGAAGGGTACGGGCTTTGGAGTTCAATTGTTGTGACATACGGTTACCTGGGCAATTCAGGGCAGCGGTGGGTATTCAAAAACATGGGCGAAGGTTATAACATCAAGGGCGCAATTCCTGATCCCCCGGCAGGCAGGTACTATGTGCGATATATCGATTCTGCTGTATTGCAGGATGAAGAAGGCGAGCTTTACAGTCATAGTGAAGATCAATACAGGCAATACCTCATTTATGCCGGGGCCAACGATGCAGCTTCTTCGTACCAGCTCAGTATCCGCGATATATCATCCCGGAATATTGGGCAGGGTATGGCCACATTTACCCTCACTGGCAGTGGTTTTATGCCTGAAACGAAGGTGCAGCTTATCACAGAACATGAACAGGATACCTTGCTGATTGAAAACAATACCAGCAGCCGAGACGGGCAGGAGCTTATTGTAACACATGACTTCACAAGTGCGGAAACTGGCAACTATTACCTTGAGGCGATCAATCCTGATACCCTGGTGCGGTGCGACGAAATGATAAAAGTACAATCAGACAGCCAAACATCTGTATGGGCTTCGCTTTTGAGCAGCGATTTATACAGGGTGGGGCGGAATCAGCGTTGTGTTTTCACCATTAAAAACAACGGGCCGGTAAATATTGATTATGCCGGTGGATATTTCTATGCCGATAATGAACATGTGAGGCTTTTATTTACCGATGACTCAGGACTG
>JAGYOI010000240.1 GCA_018399395.1 Prolixibacteraceae bacterium | reverse complement strand
GAATTACATTTTCGGGGATAAAATAATTTCTGAACTCGGTGTACATTTCGGCATTCGCACCACCATCATAATTTCCGGTTTGGGCTATTAACTCACCGTTTATATAAAAGCGGTCATCATCATCTATGCGTCCGGCAAGGAAAATAAGTTTTTTATTGGCTAACTCTTCAGGGATATTCACTGTTTTAGAATAAACAGCATACCCGTCATAGTTGAAGAATCCCTGGTTTTCCCACTCACCGGGAACCATAATCTTGTGGCTATCACCAGCAGTCCGTCCCAATTCAAAATTCCAGTATCCGTTTAAACTTATTTCGGGAATCACAGCAATATCGCCCGCCACTAACCGCACTTCGCCACGAACAATACCGCCTTCCAGTTGTGCATCGTAAGTTCGTAAAGCAATGGTGTTTTCACCATAAATATTAATCAGGTAATGCGGAACTACATATTTCCTGAAAGAATTATACGCAGTTTCGTAATCAGGCGGAAATGTTCCGGTTTGACCAATTTTTTCACCATTGAAGTAAACTTCATCAACATCGTCGACATAGCCCAATTCAAGATAAACATTTCGGTCTTTGAATACCGATGGCACACGCACGTATTTCCGGTACCAGGCAAAGCCATCGTAACCCCTGTAGCCTTCGTCTTCCCAACGTGCGGGTACATTAATTTCCGACCAGGTGTCATCATTGTACAATCGTTGCGACCATTCATGGTTATCCCCAATTGAAAACTTCCAGTTTCCTTGCAATGATAATTCATAATGGTATTCGTTTCCATAAGACTGGAAACTTCCCCCCAAGGCCATTATAATTGCTAATATGTATATTAATCTCTTCATATCTCCCCCATTTTAAATTCCTAAGCAATTAAAAATCAAACATAAACCTTATGAACCGTTCAATTGGATTATCGTTGAACAAATCCTTATTTCGCTGTTTAATAACACTGGCATTTTGTGCGTTCATTAACCCGATGGGGCCTTCATAAATTCCTCCCTGCAATTGTTCGTCCTTCACTTCAACCACTAAAATATTATTTCTTTTTAAAATATCAGGCGGAAGCTCATAAACACGATATAATTGCCAAAGTCCGTGTTTTCTGAAACCGCTGTATTCATCGAGATACTCGGTACGGGCAACCAGTTTTCCGTTTAGGTACACTTTATCTATATCGTCAATTTTCCCCAGTACGAGATAGGGGTTTTCATTCATCAACTTGTTGGGCACCGAAAACTTTTTGCGATACCAGGCAAAACCATCAAAATCTTCATATCCCTGGCTTTCCCAGCTGGCAGGTACTTTTATCTCGTCCCATTCCGAATCATCAAAATCATAATCGTATAAACCACTTTCGCGATAAGTTGAAAATTTCCACTCTCCGCTGAGGTCTATGTCGAGCAAGGCCTTATCATTATCATAAAACAACCCAATATCATAATTGCCGACCATTCCGCCTTCCCTGCCTTCATCATATACACGGACAGCAATTACATTTTCACCTTTCTGTATAATCTCACTATCAACATAATAAACGCGATTTACATTATAGGCGGTTTTGTTATGTGGTGGAAAAGTTCCCGTTTGTCCTATTTTCTTCCCGTTTACAAACACCTCGTCAACATCATCAATATTTCCTAATATGAAAGCCAGGTTATCGTGGGGTGGCATATTGCGAACTTCAAACGTTTTCCGGTACCACCCATAACCGTTGTAGCCTGGGTAAAAGTCCTCCCAATTGGCCGGAACACGGATATAGTCCCATTCTGAATCATCAAAAGAAGGATTGGCCCATTTGTTATTGTCGCCAACAGAAAAGCGCCAGAACCCTTCGAGATCAACCACTTTGCTCCACTCGATTGCTTTAGCTGAATTACCTGTAAGACAAAATAAAGTGACAGCTATTAATAATATTTTGGTTGTAGATTGCATCTTCATTGTTTTAAAATTATCAATAAAAATAAGAAAAGGTGGGTTAACTTAGGATGTGTAATAGAACAAACTGCCTAATAATATTTCATAAATTGTTATATATATGAGAATTAGAAATGTTTATCAGATAACTTAATTCATTACACACCCTAAATAACCCACCTACTCAATGATAATCTATGTACGATAGTCGAGTTTGATGTTTAATGCATAGTTTCGTTTCATCAAGTTTTCGTCAACATCAAATGTTACATTTTTCAGCATTTCTTTTACATATTCAGCTCCGTCACAATCTTCACATTCTACACTATACATGTATAATTTTTTGTTGGGCATAATACGGAACTTAACGACAACATTTTCCTGGAATTTATTGATCCCTTTTTGATAAAAGAAATTGTTGTAATGGTTAAAATCGTTTTTAATCACATCTTCAATCGATGTTTTCAGTTCTTCAACAGTTGATGCTTTCAATGTTGGTACTTCGTGTTCTTCGTTAGCGTTAGCTAATAATGTTGTCACTGATAAAAGTGATACGATAATTAAAGTTTTAAGTGTTTTCATGGCTGTAAATTTTATTTGTTAAACTTTTACGTTACAAACATACAGCCACAATATCACAGCTACGTTTATTTTAGGTCACATATAATCACGAGTTGTCACAAATTGTCACAAAACCAATTTATAACCAAAACCATGAACGGTTACAATATGGTTGGTTTCTTCATTATCAACCTTATTGCGCAGCCTGAGAATAAAATTATCGATGGTGCGGGAAGTTGGCTGATAATCAAGTCCCCACACATTATCTAAAAGTTCGTCGCGTGTAACAATTTGATTATGCCGCTTGTATAGAAAATGCAATATTTCGAACTCTTTATGCGACATTTTAACCGGGGTTTCATTTTCAAAAGCTTCGAGCTTATCAAAACAGATATTGATACGTCCTATTTGGATTTGTGCTGACTGGGTGTTCCCTGAAGGTGCATTGAATTCAACTCGCCGCAATATGGCTTTCACCCGTGCCAACAGTTCTCTCAAGCTGAACGGTTTGGTAATATAATCATCGGCCCCCAGTTCAAGACCGCGCACCTTATCCATCTCTTCACCCTTGGCCGTGAGCAATATAACAGGTGTTTCAATGCTTTTAAGCCGCATTTTCTTTAGAATATCGAAGCCCGACATAACCGGAAGCATAACATCCAGTAATATCAAGTTATATTGCCCGTTCATAATTTTATTCAAGGCAATATCGCCTTTTTCGGCTGTATCTACCTCATAACCTTCAAATTCAAGATTATCGCTTAATCCGGAGAGCATTGCCGGTTCGTCTTCAACAACTAATATTCGTGCCATTTCAATCAGTATTTTCTTTAGTTCTAAGTTAGTGGAAAAAGTTCATATTGTTACACAGCTAATTTTTAAAGATTGATTAATTCAATAGATCGTTAGATATTTATAATAAACTA
>JAGYOI010000024.1 GCA_018399395.1 Prolixibacteraceae bacterium | reverse complement strand
GTAAATACATGCAAAGATTTGAGAAAGTTATCAACATTAACATGTTGATTTGTTGATATTTATAAGTTTTCTTGCAAGCACTACTTACAAAACATTACAAAAATGAGCAACTTAATATTACTGGTATTACTTCAGTTTAGCCTTTTCGGAATCAAAGGTGAACCAATGGTTAACACAAAAGTTTATGTTAACGATGCCGCTTCAAATGAACTTATTGCATTTTCCAAAGTTGGTTTTAGCGGTGCTTTCGAGTTTTCAAACCTCGATCAGGGGAATTATATCTTATCAATGGAACTGGATCCGAATACAACATGGTATAAGGATCGAAAAAAGCATCAGAAATATGACACTGATCTACGTATTGCATATAACCGCGATAAAAACATTTACGGTTGGAAAAGTGAAACCGGGAATCTCATCGTTGAGTTCAACGAACTTTCTAAAATTGCTGAAGCTTTAATGCCAAAATTTAGTGAATTCGGAGCATCTGAAGACTGTAACGAAGACAATAACCAATCAGACCAAGACAAAAAAGAAAAAGAAGACAAATCCCTCTTTGAAAAAGCAGCAAATAAAACAGAAGAAAATGACAAACCGGTACGAATTGAGATTTTACATTTCACCGTAACCGATCAGTTTGGAACCATTGGAGGTGAAATACAATCAGTTTCACAAAAAGATTATCACAAAACCTTTGTAGGAAACGATGAGAAAAAATATGAAGATGCCGGAACAGTCATTGTGATTGAGCGCAAAGAATAAAAAACGGCTTAATTTAAAATCACATCCTTTTATTAAATATTTTCTGAATGGCTACCACGTCACGGTTTGCTTCCAGTTCAACCATAATATGCTCAATCATAGGATTCTCTTCTGGTTCATATTCGACATTCAGATTGGCTAAAAACAAATGTGAGGTCACTTGCCAAATAGCGGCATGAAAACCATTTAAATATTCCTTTATTAAATGATAAGGTGTTTCTTCTATTTGACGGCTGATTAATTTCAACAATAAACGTCCCTGACGGTGATTCAGGCCTGAAAGGTTATGCATATAATTTTCTTTTACATACCCCTTGTACCATTTTAAAAATTCTTTCTGACGTTTCCCCTCATATAACTCCATCTCATCATTGATACGCTCATATTCCTTTTCGATCAGTACAACCAAGGGATAAATTTTATATAAATCGTTTTTTAATTCTTTGTATTCTTTTTGCTCTTTCTCATTTGCAAACTCATATTCTTGTTGCACAATAATTTCGTCCATTTCGAAAGTCGTAACCGGCTCAAATTCATCATTTTCCTGTGCAGATATCCGGCTTGAGAAAGAAAAAATAAACAACAATAAGAAAAATATAAAAATTGATTTTTTCTTTATCATATAAAACTTATTTATTTCAACAATACTAAAATACTTATAAAACAATAGTTTAATAATACATTCTGCAAATATAACAACTTAAATAATAAGTGGTTCACAACCATTTTAACGTAATGCATTGTAAATTATTTCAACAGGATGCAAGGCTTTTCTCCCTGTGCCATGTTCAATTTGCTCGCGGCAGCTGGTACCCGGTGCTGCAATTGCAACATTTGAAGCTGCATTGCGCACAGCCGGAAAGAGCACCATCTCCCCAATTTTCATCGACACTTCGTAATGTTCTTTTTCGTATCCAAACGAGCCGGCCATCCCACAACAGCCCGAAGGAATTTCCTCTACAGAGTAATTTTCGGGATACTGAAGCATATCAATTGAAGTACGTGTAGTTGACAGGGCTTTCTGGTGACAATGGCCATGCAACTTTATCGTCAGGTTTTGCTGTGTAAACGCTTCTTTTGTAATGTTGCCCTTTTCTACTTCACGCATAAAAAACTCATCGAACATCAAAGCGTCCTCAGCAAGTTTTGAGGCATCGCCCTTCAATTCCTCTGGCACAAGCCGGGGATATTCATCACGAAAGGTTAAAATGGCCGAGGGTTCAATGCCCACCAGTGGCACTTCACCTGAGACGAGTTTTTTAAGCCGAAGAACATTCTCAGCAGCCAGTTTAGCGGCTTTTCGCACAAACCCTTTCGACAAATAAGTTCGCCCGCTTGCAACGGTATCGGGGATAAGCACTTCGTAACCCAGCTTTTCGAGCAACATTATGGCTTTAATGCCAATGTGCGAATCGGTTGATTTTACAAACTCATCGGCAAACAGATATACTTTTCGTTTCGTGTTGGAAGTTTTGCCAACATGCTTTTTTTGCCATTTTTTAAAAGATTGCATGGGCAGGCGTGGCAATGGTCTATGGACTGTAAACCCTGTAATTTTTTGAAACACAAAAGCCGTGGGTTTCCAATGCATAAAAGCTGTTGCAAGTGGTTTTATGCCCATTGCAACCGTAATAAGCGATGGAAATGCAGCAATGAGCCGCGATCGCAACGGCGTGGGGTTGGCATCGTAATGATTTTGCAAAAACTCGGCTTTGAGCTTTGCAATATCAACGCCCGAGGGGCATTCGCTTTTACAGGCTTTGCACGACAAGCACAAATCGAGCGATTCAAGTATCTCGTGCTTATCGGCCCAGTTCATTTCCGTGGGGCGGGTAATGAGCTCACGCAGCACGTTTGCCCTTCCGCGGGTCGAGTGCATTTCGTCGCGCGTAACCATAAAGCTGGGGCACATGATGCCGCCAACAATTTCCGATTTACGGCAATCGCCCGAACCGTTGCACTTTTCAATGGCGCGTGCCATGCCTTGCGTAATTTTATAATCGAAATAGGTTTTGAATTCCGGGGTTTCAGCACCCGGCTCAAAACGCAGCGAAGTGTCCATGGGAGGTGTATCGGTAATTTTTCCGGGGTTAAAAATACCATTCGGGTCCCAGGCATGTTTTATTTCTTTTAACCAGGCATACACTTTTTCGCCCAACATAAAAGGGATAAACTCTCCCCTCAGTCGTCCGTCGCCATGTTCACCACTCAGCGAGCCCCGGTATTTTTTAACCAAATGTGCCGTTTCAACTGCAATTGTTCGAAACAGCCCCACATCATTTTTATCCTTCAGGTTTAAAACGGGGCGCAAATGAAGCTCACCGGTGGCAATGTGGGCATGATAAACAGCCTGTAACTTCAGTTCATTTAGCTTCTGTTGAAATTCGGCCAAGAAGTCGGGCAATTTTTGGACGGGAATGGCTGTATCCTCAACCACCGACACAGGCTTTGCATCGCCTGGCATGTTTGAAAGCACGCCCAGTCCGGCTTTTCGCAGGTTCCATACACGGGTAATGTCACTCCCCCACACCAAGGGGAAATGATAACCATACCCGGCTGCTTTCATTGCTTTTTCAATACTGGCAGCCCGCTCGGTAATTTCGGCATGTTCGTCGCCCCAAAGTTCGATAATCAGCATGGCAGCCGGTTCGCCTTCAATAAAAAAACGGTTGCGGCGCTGACTAATGTTTTCTTTCGTGAGGTCGAGAATATTTTTGTCCATCAGCTCAATGGCCGATGGGTTGAATTCTAATGCAATTAAATTGGCTTTAAAGGCGTGTTCCAGCTTTTCCATGTGTACGCACAACAGCGCTTTTTCACGTGGTGGCAACTCAACCAGGTTCAACTTCATTTCGGTAACAAAAGCCAGCGTACCTTCCGAGCCGGCAATGAATTTTGCCATATTAAAAGGTTCGCTGTTGGGATTATACGGCTGCATGCGCGCCAGCATGTCGAGCGCATAACCATTGTTACGGCGTGGTACCGAAGGATGCGGATATTGCTGTTCGATTTCAGACCGGTTTTCGGCATCGCTGAGAATCCTGTCAACAGTCCGGTAAATATCACCTTCGAGTCCGTCAACCTTCAATTTTTGTTGAAATTCATTTTCGTTAAGTGCCGAAAATTCAGTCTCGGAACCATCGGCAAGTATGGCTTTCGCGCAAAGGATATGGTCGCGCACACTGCCATGCACCAACGAATGAAGCCCGCAACTGTTGTTGCCCAACATACCGCCCATGGTACAGCGGTTGGCCGTTGATGTTTCGGGCCCAAACATCAGCCCGTACTTTTCCAACTCCATGTTCAGCTCGGTAAGTACAACGCCCGGCTCAACACGCACCCATTTTTCGTGGGTATTAACTTCAATTATACGGTTAAAATGGCGCGACACATCAACCACAAGCCCCCCGCCTACCACCTGTCCGGCCAGCGATGTACCCGCCCCCCGCGGAATAAGCGAAGTTTGGTTCTCGCGGGCAAAATCGATTAACTCATGTAAATCATCTTTGCTTTGCGGAATAGCCACTCCAAGTGGTATTTCACGATATGCCGACGCATCGGTGGCGTACATAATTTTTGAAAGATGGTCGGACCGAAGTTCACCCGCCATTTTCTTTTGTAGCTTCAACAGTTCGCTGTTTTTTATCTTTTTGGCCATAACTAATCCAATTCAACAATTGTTATACCGGAGCCCCCGAATTGTACATGCTCATCTTTGACTGATTTCACGGCAGGTTCCGATTTCAGGTAATTCCGGATCACTTCTTTCAGTATGCCGTAACCTTTACCATGCAGGATACGCACTTTAGACGCACCAACCATAATTGCCTCGTCAATAAAGGACTGAATGTTCGATAACGCCTCTTCAGCCCGCTGTCCACGCACATCGATATCGGGCTTAAATTCCATTTTCTTACCCAAAATATTGTTTGTGCGTTGCAGGTTGTCGCTTTTTGGCTGCATGCGGTCTTCCTGTTTCTGTCGCTTAACATCATTATTGCTTACGGGCTCTATTTTATCAATTGAAATGGTAGAAACAAGGTTGCCAAGGGCCACCACAACTTTGCTTTTATCAATATCGATAATCTCGCCCACACTGCCGGTATCTTTCAACCTTACTTTATCACCAGGGTTAAATTGCGGTTTGGGTGGTTTAGTGGCAGGTTGCTGTTGCACAGCCCCTGTATTCTCTTTTTTCTTTTTGCCCTTTTTCTTTTGCCTACGCTGAAGTTGCTCCATTTTTTTGGCAATCTTCTTTTCCTTCTCCGGATCTATTTTTTCAATCTTGTCCTTTTCAGTTGTCAGGTTCTTACGGATCTCTTTAGTCCGCTCCTTCTCAGCCTGACTTTCGCGTATTTCGCGTATGGTATTTTCGATGGTACGATTGGCATCTTCGAGAATTTTTTTTGCTTCTTTTTTCGCCTGTGCAATAATCTCCTTACGCATTTGGCGTGTATTGTCGAGTTCATTTTGATACTCATCGCTTAACGAATCGAGCGATTTCTCAACCTTCCGTATGCGGTGCCGTTTGCTTTCCCAGTAATGTTTGTCGCGTACAATTTCGCGCAGGTTTTTGTCGTAATCAACATGCTCTTTACCCAATTTATCAGTTGCTTCCTTCAGAATATCTTCCTGAAGGCCAATACTGCGGGCTATTTCGAAGGCAAATGAACTGCCGGGTTTTCCGATTTGAAGTTCGAATAGTGGCCGCATTTCTTTGGTATTGTAAAGCATAGCACCATTCACAATGCCTTTGTTGGCCGACCCAAAATGTTTAAGGTTGGTATAATGGGTAGTAATAATCCCGTAGGTTTCGAGCTTATTCAAACGGTTGAGCACCGCCTCGGCAATGGCACCTCCCAGCATCGGTTCGGTCCCGGTCCCAAATTCATCAATCAGCACCAGCGAATTTTTGTTGCAATTCTGGGTGAAAAATTTCATGTGCATCAGATGCGAAGAGTAGGTGCTCAGGTCGTTTTCGATGGATTGTTCATCGCCAATATCGATAAAAATCGACTTAAAAATTCCAACGCGCGAACCTTCGGCAAGCGGGATTAACAAGCCACACTGCAACATATATTGAATAATCCCCACTGTTTTAAGGCATACCGATTTACCGCCTGCGTTTGGCCCCGAAATAAGCAAAATGCGGTTGGGTTCGTCCATGCGTATTTTCAGCGGAACCATTTCTTTATTTTCTTTAGCTAATGCCTCAACCAACAGCGGGTGACGGGCATGGTGCCAGTCGAAAAAGGGTTCATCGCGCAAATCGGGCTTCACACATTCAAACTGCCGGGCCAGCTTAGCTTTTGCACGTATAAAATCGATGCGCCCCAGGAAAACATACGAAACAGCAATTTCCTCAATATCAGGACGCAGGTTATCAGCAAAAGTTGTGAGTATTTTTATGATTTCGCGCCGTTCGGCATTATGGAGCTCCCTCAGGCGGTTGTTCATTTCAACAATAGCACCGGGCTCAATAAAAGCTGTTTTGCCACTGGCCGATTCGTCGTGCACAATACCCGAAATTTTCTTTTTATTAGCAGATGCTACCGGAACAACGGGCCGGCCTTCGCGCATGGCAACGGCAGCATCTTCGTCAACAATCCCCTCTGCCTGCAGTTGCCTGATTATTTGCTGCATGCGTTTACTGATACTGCTTTGCAATGAGAAAATATTACTTCGTATCTCGCGCAATTCGGGCGAAGCATTATCTTTTATCTTCCCCTGTTTATCGAGGATTGCATCAATCGCTTTTACCGTATTTTGAAAAACCTCAATATCAGTTGTCAGCTCTTTCAGGTTGGGAAACCTTTCACCTTTTTCACCTTTAAAAAAGTAGATTATACCCCGAATGGTATCGAGCGAACGTCGAAGGTCGAACAACTCATCCGGTTCGATAAATGTTCCCTGAACACGAATTTTATTCAGTACCCCCCGCATATCGTAATAATGCCCGGTTGGGAAATTGTCGTATTCAACCAGGATGGTCAGGAACTCATCAACCAGTGTAGTATGGTAAACAATTTTTGAAAAATCATTCATAAACGAAATTCGGGCAACATTCTCGCGCCCCATTTCGCTAAGGCAGAAATTCGAAAGAATTTGTCTTATACGCTCGAAACCAATTTTTTGCTCAAAATTTGCCGGATAAATATGCTGCATGTTCTATTTTTAGTAAAATCACTGCAAAATAAACAGTAAATTCTTTAAATAGAAACATTGAGCATGATAAAACCGCGGGGAATTGAATTTGAGTTTATTTAACCACAACAATTTTTTGCTGACGAGTAGTTGAACCAGAATGGAGCAATAAACTATATATTCCGCCGGGCAAAGATGAAACATCGATATTAAATTTACATACCCCAACATTTAATGATTTAATTTCACGGCCCATAACATCAAATATTGAATACTTATCGATTTTTTCTTCATTCTCTATCATTAGATAATTAATAACCGGGTTGGGAAATACTTTTAATCCTTTTGCCAGCATTGCTCCTGTAGCCGAAGTGCTTTTCTCCCGAACAATTTCAATTGATAACGAATAGGTTCCGGTTTGTCCTTCGAAATAGGGGATTACACCAAAATACACTGTTCCACCACCATAAAGCACATAAGGTTCATCCATCACATCATCCAATAAATCAGTCCACTCGCCATTGTCGGAGTATGCCCAAATGGCATCGCATGTAAATTCACCCAATTCAGAACGATAACTATCGTGTATTCTTGCTTCAATATTATAGTTATAGCCTGCCGGCAGTTCAATCGCATAGTAGTCCTCATCTACTTCGGAATGAAAATTTGTTCCTTCGGTATAAAATCCGCAATAATCATTAGAGAAATTTACATTAAAATAAAAAGGCGAAACAACCAGGTCATTATCTTCAAAACTATCTGGTTTCAATAGTGGTTCGATTACGTTAACCTGTATTGGGTTTAAATATTCACCGGGGGCAACAACATACTGATCAGCCCCGGTATTTGGAAAATGCACAAGCCCCAAAACGTAACTACCTGGCTCAGCCTCAATTTTTTCGTTAAAAAAGGTCATCTCGTACCAATTTCTGGCTAAAAGTACTTCGTCATCGATAACCTCAAGAGACTGAACAACTTCACCCTGGCGGGTAAATAAACCGGCACCAAACTCCCCACTATAATCAGAATAACCAAAATTGCCAATGGCGGTTGTTATCGAAACAGCCTGCCCGGTAACCAGATTTCGGGGTTGCACGTAAATCGAATCGTACAATTTTATTTCAGAATCGTTAAAGGGCGAAAGAATTTCAACTTCAATAAAATTAGACACACCACCATCAGGTATTTCGGGTAAAGCCACCCAATTATTGTCGGTCTCACGATAATAAATTCCGATGTAGTATGTACCCGGATAAACAGATAAGCCTTCGCTATCGAACCACACATCATAAAGTTTTCTATTCTCTAACGGGGAGTTGATTAGTGAAAAGGTTTCAATAAACTCCACAAAATCGCCATTCATATCAAACAATACAGCACCTAAATCTCCGTAAAAAGAAGATCCAAGGTTGTAAACCCTTAAATCAATTCGAAATTCGGCAAACTGATAAATTTCGGGTACTGAAATATCAGAATAAAGATACAATTCGTTGTCGGCTGAAACAGCAGGAGGCTTAATGCCCACCACCACGCGTTGATACCAATTGTAACTTCCACCTCCGGCACCAGTTCCAAGGTCATAGGGGTTTAATGCATCAGTTGAATAATACCCGTCGGCAAGTCCTCCCCATCCCCAGTTTATATGCAAAAAATCGTTACCATCAAATCCATCGGTCACAAAAGCATGCCCGCCACCATCGCCCAACCCGGCAAACAATACTGGCCTGCTGGCCAGAAGTTCATTTTTAATTAGAGAAATCCACTCATTATCGGTTAGATTTTCGCGCTGCACGCCCCTTACAGATGATTCATCGTATCCAAAGTATTCTTTCAAGGCCGTTTCGGAACTGGTTCCGTTTACCGATTTTTCTTCAGTAACCCAGGCACCACTTACCGAAGGACTATAATCCATTGCCACGCTGATACCACAATGCAGCATTAAAGTTGCAACAGCATCAACTTGTTCACTGTTTGAGTATGCGCTTAATTCATTGGGCATATTCGCCCAACTATAAGTTGTAGCACCAAAATTTGCCGATAAATTTCCATAAGTAACTGTATTATTGGTGTGGTAATATGAGAAGATACCCTGTCCCTGTGTAGGATAATTGTGATATTTCATAATCTGAGCCATAGCTGTTGCCACGCATCCTGTAACCGCCTTATCGCTGTGAAACGATGTTTGCGGGCAATACTCGTTGTAATAAGGCGACTGGCCCCACTTTGTTTGCAAGAGTGGAGAAACTGCTGCAGATGAAGTATTTTTTAATGGAATACCCTTTTCAAGCATCTCCCAGCTATCGCTTACAAGCGTACTTTTTAACTGGTGGTGTTCGCGCAAATAACGTATCTGATTTTTATATTCATCGACCCATTTCAGAAAATTAACAGGCAGATTAGTTTCATCAATAACTGATGAAAGCGAATAGCCCAATACAGGCTTAGCTAAATCGTCGCCCGCAATCAATACAAACCCTTCGTTTCCTTTTTTAAACAAATAAACCAGGTTATCACAAGGCGCAGCAGCACTTTTCAACGTATGAAAACGGAAATGAGCCGGAGTGTTAAGCTGAACCCGGACCAACTCATCGGCCGATACACTTTTTAAACTACCCGACTGTATCGTAAGAAAAGAAGCAGCTACTTTTTGTGCGCGTTCTGGCGTAACACCTTCAGCCCGAACCTGCCATATGGCAAACAATAAAAACCCCGATAACAAAAACCATTTCATAACGATTTCATTTAAAAGAGAACATACAATTTATCGAAAATATTGAATATAACGGGCACGATCCTGGTAATAATACACCTTCCCACTTGTAGCGACCCAACCGTAATAAGGGGAATTAAACTCTATCGCTATAAAATCAGCTGTTTCACCAACATCAACATTATTCCAGGTTGTACCACCATCGGTGGTTCGCAGTAAAGTACCTGTACTTCCGCATGCCCAGCCTTCGTTTTCATTTGTAAATTCGATGTCAAATAAGTGCGGTTCTGTTTCGCCTCCATGTCGAATAATCTGCCAGTCTTTTCCGCCATTGGTGGTCGCAATTATTTGTCCATAATCAGCACAAATCCAGCCTCTATTTTCATCCAAAAAGAATAAACTATAAACATTGGTCACAGATGGCTGCCCATACCAATGCAAAGGAAATGTATAAGGCGTAAAGTCGGTTCCCGAGTTTGTGGTTTTGTATAAACGCCCTTCATCGGTTCCAATTTTTTTAAGAAGATATCCAACCGATTGCGAAGTGAAAAATATTTTACCGCCCCGCTCCCAGTCAAAGCATTTTTGCCAGTTACGTCCCCCGTCAACAGTTTTAAAAACCTCGTTCTCAGATGCTACATATCCATAGTTGTCGGTAGGAAAACTCATAGACTCCGGTCTGAAATAATTTTCGCTGATTTGCACATCGTATTCCCACTTGTTGCTTAAATCTTCGTATCGGGCAAACTCACCCATATTGCCACAAACATTTATTTGAAAGTCATTGCGACACACAACATCAAGTGGATTAAAATATCCTGGAGTACTAATTTCTCGCAGATAAGAATTTGATTCATAGCGCACCTCTCCAACGTGCCCGGAAAATGAAGTGCCTGGCACGTAGCCGGCCACATAAACCCCTGATCCGGATTTATTAAAAGATGAAAGCCCGAGAACAACTTGCCCTGTTGTTTCTGTTGCAAAGCTCCATACACCCTCCGAAATACCACTCGCCCCAGGTTCCTCAGAGTCAAGACCTTCCAGTGCAGGATAATTAATATGCAGGTTAATAACATGTTCACATCCGGTGCTTGTTGCGTTATATATATCATTAATAACTTTAACAAGTGCAAACGAATTGTCGCCCAGTTTAAACACCAGCACCTTGTTTAGCGGTACCTCTTCGCATGTCGATTCATAATCTCCAGCCGGGATAACATCAAAATCAGCAAATTCAGTTTTATCAGTAACTTCAAAATTCCCACACAAAGCAGGTAAATCAGTACACCATGGCTCGTTAATTATTCCATATTCATCAATATCATTTGGCATATTTTCTTTAAGAAACAAACCTTTGGAAAAATGATAGAAAGGATTATCGTTATTTAGTGTTACTACTGTTATTTCATTGGGGTTCCACTCATCATCGTTTATGCAGCTATTCAAAAATATTGCTACAACCGACAATATTAAAATCATTTTTAGATGTTTCATACCTATCATATTTTATAATGAATATTTTTGATTAATAATTCCAAAAGAAGCTATTTTCAGGAAAATCAAAGTCTCGATGATTACCCGGAGCCTCTTCGTATTCGAAAAAAGTATATGCTTCAGAATCATGGGCAATTTTTGTTATTTTCGACAGAAGCCCATTTTCATTGTACTCATATAATGATTCATAGGGTGATTTGCTCCATGCACCACCAATAAACTGTTCATCATATAAACTAATATAGCTACGAGCAGTGTTA